>DILD01000070.1:0-2286 GCA_002424845.1 Thiobacillus denitrificans
ACAGCGGGGTCGAGGTCGCCCTCACACACACCTTGAGCGGCGTGGAAGCCACGGTAAGCAACGAACGGGTTTCCAGCGGCGTGCAGCGGCTCGACACCATGCTGAGCGGCGGCTACTACCGCGGCGCCAGCGTCCTGATCACCGGCTACTCCGGCACGGCCAAGACGACCCTGAGCGGTGCGTTCGCGGAAGCGGCCTGCCGGCGCGGCGAGCGCACCCTGTTCGTCTGTTTCGATACGAAAGCCAGCGAGGTGATCCGCAACCTTTCCTCGGTAAACATCCAGCTGGAGCGTTACGTGAAGAACGGGCTCCTGCGCATGATCTCGGCCCGCACCATCGCCGGCAGCGCGGAAACCTACGTGGTGCGCATCAAGGCTCTCGCACGGGAGCATGGCGCCCGCTGTGTGGTGCTCGATCCGGTATCCGCCTGGTCCAAGTCCGGGCATGACTTGACCGCTTACAGCGTGGCGGACCGCCTGATCGACTGGTCCAAGGCAGGCGGCATCACCCTGGCCATCACCAGCCTGATCGACGAAATGACCGACCGGGTGGAGGGTGGCACGCCCCTTCAAATCTCGGCGCTCGCGGACACCTGGATTCACCTCAACTACCTGGTGCAGGCCGGGGAACGGAATCGGGGCTTGTCCATCATCAAGTCACGCGGCACGGTTCATTCCAACCAGGTGCGTGAGTTGATCCTGAGCGACACGGGCGTGACCCTGGCCGACACCTACACCGCGGGCGGCGAAGTGCTGATGGGCACGATGCGCTGGGAAAAGGAACGCACCGAGCTTGCCGCACAGGAAAGTGTCGAAGCCGCCGTCAAGCTCAAGCGCGTCAAGCTCGATGCCGAGGAAGCCGAACTCGAGGTGCGGTTGAAGTCGCTCCAGACGGAACTGGTGGCGAAGCAGGTGGAGAAGGAATTGCTCACCCTCGCGACGCAGAGCCGCGAAGGGGTCTTGTCGCAAGGTCGCACCCAGATGCGCGAGTTGCGTGGCGCCGATACGGCCAAGCCGGGACGGAAGTGAGCGCACCATGAGCACAAAACGCCCCGTCGCGTCTCCCCGATTCAAGTTCCGGCTCTATGTCGCGGGCGATGCGCCGAATTCCGCGCAGGCGCTCGCCAACCTGACCGCGCTTTGCCACACCCACCTGCCGGGCCGGCACACGATCGACGTCGTGGATGTATTTCAGGAACCGGGGCGCGCGCTGGCGGACGGCATCTTCATGACGCCGACGCTGGTCAAGCTCGCGCCGCCCCCCCCTCAAATCATCGTCGGCACACTCAGCCAGACGCAGACCGTGTTGCTTGCCCTGGGATTGGCGACGGACATCGCTGCATGAAACCGGGCAAGCCCCCCCCTACGGAGGAACCGATCGAGGAGGTTTCCGCCTTGATCGAGACCCTGCATCAGACCGAGAAACGCCTGCATGAACTGACGGCAGGCGAAGTCGATGCGGTAACCAACCGTAGCGGCCGGACGATCGTGCTGCGGCACGCCCAGGACCAACTGCGTCATAGTGAAGCTGCCAAGCAGGCCGCCATCCTCAACGCCCTGCCAGCCCATATCGCTTTGCTCGACAGCCGGGGAGCCATCGTCTCTGTGAACGAGGCGTGGCGGCGATCCGGCCGCACCCATGCCGTCCTGGGGCCGGGCTATGAAGCCGGCGTCGACTACCTCGATATTTGCGACAGCGTGCACGGAGAGGGCACAACCGACGCAAACCGGGCCGCTGCGGGCATTCGTTCGGTGCTGGACGGCACGGCAAAGCACTTTTCGCTCGAATATCCCTGTCATTCCCCCACGCAACAACGCTGGTTCCTGATGACCGTAACGCCCATGGCTGAAGACCGCCTGCGCGGCGTGGTGGTCATGCATCTGGACATTACCGGCCGCAAGCAAGTGGAAGAGGAGCTTGAATATAAGAACGCCATGCTCCAGACCCAGCAGGAGGTTTCGCCCGATGCGATTCTGGTGGTCGACGAGACCGCAAAAATAGTTTCATACAATCAACAATTCATCGAGCTGTGGCGGCTCACCCCGCAGCTCGTGCGCGTGCAGATGGATGCGCCCGTGCTGCAATCGGTTGCCGAGCAGGTCGAGGACCCGGAGGCATTTGTCGCCCGCGTCGAATATCTGTACCTGCACCGGGATGAAAAGAGTCACGCGGAAATACGGCTAAAAGACGGCCGGGTGATCGATCGGCATTCCGCTCCGATTAAAGAAGCGGATGGCCGGTACTACGGGCGCATCTGGTACTTCCGCGACATCACCGAACGCAAGC
>DILD01000070.1:2408-8613 GCA_002424845.1 Thiobacillus denitrificans
GACTGGTTCGAGCTTTTCGTGCCGCCCGAACTTTCCGATTTGAAAGCAGGGGCTTTCGCGCCACTGCTTGCGGGCCAGCCTGATGCGCTGCATCACGAGAACGAAATCGTCACCCATTCCGGCGAGCGCCGGCTCATACGCTGGAACAATTCGGTGCTGCGATCGGGAGCCGGCGATGCGATCGGAATCGCCAGCATCGGCGAAGACATCACCGAACGCAAGGCGGCGGAAAGCCGGGTTACCTACCTCAACCGCGTACACGCCGTGCTGAGCGGGATCAATGCGCTGATCGTGCGCGTGCACGACCGCGACGAGTTGTTCAGGGAGGCGTGCCGGGTCGCGGTCGAAGCCGGCGGATTCCACATGGCCATGATCGGCATCGTGGACCGGGAAGCGATGAGGATCGTCCCGGTGGCCTCGGCGGGCATGGATGAGGCGCTCCTCGGCGCCATAAAAAGCCTCTTGTCATCCGGCGAGCTCGCTTCGGACACCATGGTCGCACGGGCGATCAGAGACAAAAAATTCATCGTCGCCAACGATTCTCAAAACGATCCCCAGGTTTTACTCGGCAAGCAATATGCCAAGGCCGGAATCGGATCGATGATCATTTTGCCATTGATCGTCTCGGACGAAGCCATGGGCGCACTCGCGCTATACGCAGGTGAGCGCAACTTCTTCCATGCTGAAGAGCTGAAGTTGCTGACGGAGCTGGCCGACGACATCGCTTTCGCGATCGATCACCTCGATAAACAGGCTCGGCTCGACTACCTCGCTTATTACGATGTGCTTACCGGTCTCGCGAACGGTGCCTTATTCCACGAACGCCTGGAGCAGGGCCTGGTCAGCGCAAAAGAGCAAGGACACAAACTTGCGCTGGTGCTGCTGGATATCGAACGATTCAAGGCCATCAACGACACGCTAGGCCGGGCGGCAGGCGATGCGCTGCTCAAGGATCTCGCCACGCGCCTGTCGAATTATGTGGTGGACGCCGGCCGGGTTGGCCGAATCGGCGCCGACCACTTTGCGCTCATGATTCCGGGATTGCAGACCGAGGTGGATCTGGCCCGCCTGATCGAACATCGGGTCGGAGAAATCTTCGGCTTGCCTTTCCGCATCGGCGATTCCGAGATAAGGGCCTCCGCCCGGCTTGGAATCGCGTTGTTCCCAGCGGACGGCGGCAACGCGGGCACGCTGTTCAGAAATGCCGAAGCTGCACTCAAGAAAGCCAAGGCGGGCAACGAGCACTACCTGTTCTACGACCAGAACATGAATGCGCGCGTCGCTGAAAATCTTGCCCTGGAAAATCGGCTTCGCCAGGCGCTGGAGCAAGGCGAGTTCGTGCTCTATTACCAGCCCAAGGTGAGCCTCGTGAGCGGCAAGATGACCAGCACCGAGGCGTTGATCCGCTGGAATGATCCGCGCACGGGCCTGATGCCGCCGGACCGCTTCATCCCGATCCTGGAAGAGACCGGCTTGATCCATGAAGTCGGACGCTGGGCATTGCGCCAGGCCATCGCGGACTACCTGCGCTGGCGTAGTGCGGGCCTGCCTGCCGTGCGTATCGCGGTGAACGTATCGCCGCTGCAACTGCGTCATCACGACTTCATCGCCGAGATCGAGCAGGCAATCGGGATCGGCCCGCATGCGGCGGATGGCCTGGAACTGGAGATCACCGAAAGCCTGATCATGGAAAACGTCCAGCTCAGTATCTCCAGCCTGCAAGCGATCCGCGCCCTGGGCGTAAGCATTGCCATCGACGATTTCGGCACCGGCTTCTCATCCCTCAGCTACCTCGCCAGGCTCCCGGTAGACACGCTGAAAATAGACCATTCGTTCGTGCTCGACATGACCGACGGGGCGGAGGGGCTGGCGTTGGTGTCCACCATCATCAATTTGGCGCATTCGTTAAAGCTCAAGGTGGTGGCGGAGGGCGTTGAAACCGAGGAGCAGGCGCGGCTGCTTCGCTTGCTGGATTGCGATGAGATGCAGGGATTTCTATTCAGCAGACCGGTGCCGGTCGATATCTTTGAAGCTCAATTCCTGGTGCCACCCAGGTTGAGGATATGAAAAGGCGCAAGCAATGAAACCGCTTGAAATCACCGACCCTGTTCTGCTGCGCGCTGTTCTATTTTGGGGCGGGCCTGTTTCGGCCGGCGGCTTGACCGCCGCGCGCCGGTTCTGACGGAGTAGCTGCGTGGGCATGGAAAACGAACAGAGCTCCAGAGTCGCCAGATTGTGGCTGGGCGAGGATGGCATTGTCCGCATCATCCACGCTCCCGGCGCGGAGGTGACGCTGGAGGACGCCAGGGAGACCATGGCGGCCTACCTGAAAATAAACCGGGGCAAGCGGCGGCCGCTTTTTATCGACACCAAGACGTTGAAGTCCATGACCAGGGAGACCCGCCAATACTATTCGGGGGAAGAGGCCGCGAAGGTCGCCAGCGCGGCCGCCATCGTCGTCGGCACGCCCGTCAGCCGGGTATTGGGCAATTTCTACATCGGCCTCAGCAATCCGCATTTGCCGAGCCGGCTGTTTTCCTCGGAAGACGCGGCGCTGGCGTGGCTGAAGGGATATGTCGAGTGAGCCAGTCGCCCGATAACCATGAAGACCCGAGGCTCGCGGCGATGCTCGAGGTCATTTTCAAGTATGCCACGGGCGATTTGACGGCCAGGGGAACCCTTTTCGACGATAACAGCGCCCTGGATGGCGTGATGGCCGGCATCAATATCCTTGGGGAAGAACTGGAGGCCTATGTCGCCGAGAACAAGCGGGCGCAAGAGGCGTCGCTTGAAAGCGAGAACAGGCTGAGGACTGTCCTGGAATCGGTGCAGGCGGGGATCGTCATCATCGATCCCGAGGTCCGCAGGATTGTCGACGTAAACTCGTTTGCCGCCCGCATGATTGGTGCGCCGAAGGAGAGCATTGTCGGTGCGGAATGTCACAAGTTTATCTGTCCGGCGGAATGTGACCAGTGCCCGGTCACCGATCTTCATCAGACCGTCGACAACTCGGAACGCGTGCTGCTGACCGCCACCGGCGAAAGACGCGACATCATCAAGACCGTGACCACGATCCAGTTTGGCGGGCGACCGCACCTGCTTGAAAGCTTCATCGACGTCACCGAGCGCAAGCGGGCGGAAGAAAAAATGCGCTCGGCATCGTTGTACGCACGCAGCCTGATCGAGGCCAGCCTGGACCCGCTGGCGACCATCAGCGTGGCGGGCGCGATCATGGACGTGAACGAGGCGGCGGCGCAGATGACGGGCGTGCCGCGCGAGCGGCTGACAGGCAGCGACTTTTCGGCGTATTTCACCGAGCCGGACAAGGCACACGCGGCTTATCAGGAAGCCTTCACCAAGGGAGCGGTCAGGAACTATCCGCTGACCATGAGGCATGTGTCCGGGAAGCTGACGGAGGTGCTCTACAACGCCAGCGTGTACCACAACGAAAAAGGCGAGCTGGCGGGCGTGCTGGCCGTGGCGCGCGACATCACCGAACGCAATCGTGCAGAGCAGGCGGAGGAGCTGGCGCGCCGCGACGGTCTCACCGGACTGTATAACCACCGCACGTTCTATTCATTTCTGAATGACGAAATGATCCGGGCCCAGCGTCACAACCGTCCGGTGTCGTTGCTGATGCTCGATATCGACCACTTCAAACGCGTCAACGACACCTACGGGCACCTGGCCGGCGACGCCATCCTCAAAGGCCTGGGCGACTTGCTGGCGCAACAGGCTCGCGCCGTAGACCGCGTGTGCCGCTACGGCGGCGAGGAGATCATGGTGATTTTGCCGGAGACCGATGCGCCCATGGCGATGGGCATTGCCGAACGCCTGCGCATGGAAGTAGCGCAACAGCCTTTCGACATCGGCGGCGGGAAAATCATCAACATCACCGTGAGCATCGGCGTAGCGACCTATCCCCGGCAAGTGAACTCGCTGGGGGCGCTGGTCAAGGCCGCGGACGTCGCGCTCTACGTCGCCAAGCAGGGCGGGCGCAACCAGGTGTGCCGTTACGAAACGGAGAGGGCGGCAGACGATTCATCCGCTTGAGCGCGCGGCCGATTTCGAGTTGGATGCCCGCTATGGACTGCCCGCTCACGCCGGCTGGCATGGCGTTTCCGCATGTCCGGGCGCACTCCGACCCGGCACTGCCTTTTGCCGGTGTCTGTTCGTCTGCCGTAAAAGCGGGTCGCCCACCCGCAAGATCAGATCGGCAGGAAGACCATGCTGGCGAGGTTGACCACGCCGAAGCGGATGGCGCGGTTGCTTTTGTCTTCGATGATTTTGGCCAGGGCGTCCTGGATGCCGATGAGCTTGCCGAATTCGCGTTCGAAACTGAGGTTGGCCACGCCGTCGATGTCCATGCTGTTGGTGAGCAGGGTGAGTTCGCCCTGGGCGTTTCTGGCGTTGGACAGCTTCCACGCCACAGCCTCGGTATTGCGTGCGGCGTTGTAGAGCTTTTGCGCGTCAAGCTCGGTCAGCAGGTAGAACTCGGTCTGGTGATTGAACGCCGCCATGTGCATGACCAAGAGGCCGTTCATCAGGGCCTTCACCCGGTCGTCGCTGAAGTCGGCACGCCAGGGGTCGAGCAGTATGCTTTCCCAGGGCAGCGTTTTCTGCTGCGCCAGGGACCAGTTTTCCAGCGGCTTGAACAGACTGTCGGTTGCTTCGTCGGCGCTGGCAAAGCCCGATTTGCGCCATTCATTGGGGTTGCGGCGATAGAGCTTGAGGGTGAGCGCTTTCAGGCTGGCGAGGATTTCCTGCTGATGAATTTCGGTCACGCCATCGATGTCGCTTTTGACCAGTTCCTTGACGCTGAAACCGCGTGCGCTGCTGCTGCCGTCCTTGCGCTGGATGGACTGGCTGCTGCAGGAAGCGAGCAGGGCGGCGGTCAGCAGGCAGACGAGCAGGGTGGTTCGGTTCACGAAGAGCAGCTTACCTCAATCTTCCTCGCCCAGTCAGGCGGTTCGGCGGCATAGGCTTCGTATTCCGGCTGCTCGTCGAAGGGGCGCGTCAGCAGCGTATGGAGACGATTGATTTCGCTGTAATCGCGTTCATCGGCAGCACGGCGGATGGCTGTTTCGGCCAGGTGGTTGCGCAGGATGTATTTGGGGTTGACCGCCCGCATCGCCTGGCTGCGTTCGACGTCGCTTGAACCCAACTGGCGAAGTGCGGCAGCGTAGCGCACCGCCCAGGCGTCGAAGGCCGCGCGGTCGAGGAACATATCGCGCAGCGGTGAATTGGCAGCATCCGTGGCGCTGTCGAAATCGCACAGGCGGCGCAGGAAGAGGGTGTAGTCGACGTGGTTCTGCGCCAGCAGCGGCAGGGCATCCAAGACCAGACCGGCCGTCTCGCCGCCCGGCGGCAGGCCGAACCTGGCGGCCATGCGTTCGAGATAGGCTTTGCCGAACACCTGCGGATATTCGCCGATCGCACTGGTGGCCGTTTCCACCGACATCAGCGGCANNACCAGCGCCTGCGCCAGCTTGGTGAGGTTCCACGCCGCCACATCGGGCTGTCGGTCGAAGGCGTAGCGGCCGCCGATGTCGGAATGGTTGCAGACGTAGCCGGGCTCGAAGGCGTCGAGAAAGCCGAACGGNNTAGTCGAGCGTGAGGCCGAGGATGGACATGTTGTCAGTGTTCATCACGCCGTGCGAAAAGCCCACGGCCTGCCACTGCGCCATCAGTTCGGCGGTGCGCAACGTCACCTGGCGCAGGAACTCGGGGTAGGGGTCGGCGAGGTCTTTCAGGTCCGGGTAGTAGCGCGCGATGACGTAGTCGGCCAGGTGTTTGATCGGCTCGATCTGGTTGCGGTAGTAGAACACCTCGAAGGAGCCGAAGCGCACGAAGCTCGGCGCCAGCCGTGTCACCAGCGCGGCGGTTTCCTCGTCCTCGCGGTAGACCGGACGGTCGCTGCCGACGATGGCGAGCGCGCGGGTGGTGGGAATGCCGAGCGCATGCATCGCTTCCGAGCACAGGAACTCGCGGATGCTCGAACGCAGCACGGCACGGCCGTCGCCGCCGCGCGAGTAAGGCGTGCGGCCGGCGCCTTTCAGCTGCACTTCCCAGCCTTCGCCGGCTGCGTTTTTGACTTCGCCCAGCAGGATCGCGCGGCCGTCGCCCAACTGTGACACGTATTGGCCGAACTGGTGGCCGGCGTAGAGCGCGGCAATTGCATCCATGCCCGGCAGCAGCCGGTTGC
>DILD01000024.1 GCA_002424845.1 Thiobacillus denitrificans
CGCAGCCTGCTTGAGGCTTTGCATGCCCCAAACCATGTCGTAGGGTTTGAGCAGGTGCGGGAGTAGGGTGCTAGGTTAAGCCGGTGGGCGACCATGAACTAACAGCACAGTTGGCCGACGCCATTTTCATTGCGCATGCCAGCGCAGGCGGGGTGCTTCCCCGGCAATCTTCCTCGTGGGCGAGCCAAGGGCTACAGATGCTGAACTTAAGCCCCCGCCAAATCACTGGCTGACTTTTTCGCTTGGGCGAATCGCGCTCGCCAGCCGTTCCAGCCTGAGTTCGTTGATCGGAAGTTGGCGATGATGGCGTAAACGTATCGTTCAGCGGGGGCGGAGTTAAATCAATGGCCTGCGACGGGCTGCGGGCAAACCCAAGCGAGCACTGAGTTATCGCGCCATATCTTTGGCTCTAATTTTCAACGCGCTCTCTTTGAATGCCTTGAATGCCGTCTGGTAGTAGGCCACGGCCTCGTCGCGCAAACGTGGGTCCGGCTCGGCCGGGCTGGCATTACCGTTGGCATCGATCCGGAAGGTATCGACTCGCTGCTTGGGGCCGAGCACGACCAGCTTGCCCGCTTTCAGATAACCCAGTTCCTGATAATTGCTGATGAAGGCACGGCGGTTTTCTTCGCCTTGTTCGAATAGAGACAGGCCGAAGAAATGATCGTCACCGGGCAGGCCCATCGCATCCAGCAAGGTGGGGGGGATATCGATCTGGCTTGCCAGGCGGTCGTCGCGTCCAGGTTTCAGCATGGCCGGCGCATAGAGAATCAGCGGGATGCGATAGCCGGGAACCGGAAGCTTGGTTCTGCCGGCGGCGGAAGCGCAGTGGTCGGCAACGATGACGAACAGGGTTTCGTCAAACCAGGGTTTATTGCGCGCCTGGTCGATGAAGTGGCCGATCGCGTAATCGGTGTATTTCACCGCGCCTTCGCGTTTGCCCGGCGAGGGGATATCGATGCGGCCATCCGGGTAGGTAAAGGGTCGGTGATTGGACGTGGTCATAACGTGGGCCATGAATGGCCTGCCGGCGGCATGGGCACGGTCGAGTTGCACCAGGCTGTTGTCGTAGAGGAATTCGTCGGCGACGCCCCATACGTTTGCGAAGCCAATGGAGGATTTCGGGAAATCGGTGCGATCGACCACCCGGTAGTCGTTGCCGGCGAAATAGGCATTCATGTTGTCGAAATAGCCGTGGCCGCCGTACAGGAACAGCGTCTCGTAGCCCTGGCGACGCAGAATTTCACCGACCGTTGCCAGATGCTCGTTGCCGGGGCGGCGTACGATCGCCTGACCGGGAATCGGCGGCGTACCGAGCGACAAGGCCTCCAGCCCGCGCACCGTGCGCGTGCCGGTGGCATACAGTTGAGTGAACAGCAGGCCGTCCCTCGCCAGCGCATCCAGCCGCGGGGTCAAGCCGGACGGATTGCCGAAACTACCGAGAAACTTGGCGGACAGGCTCTCCACCGAAATCAGCACCACGTTGCGTGGCGGGCGCTTGAACGGCACGCGCTGCGGATTGAAGGTCTCGTCTTCGTCCGCCTCGGGTTTCAATGCCTTCGAGAGAGGCTGCCGTTCGACGCCAAGTTCGGTCAGGATGCGATCCGCCTGCGCCATCGGCAGCGTCGCGTAGAAGCGCTCGTAATCCAGTTCGTTGCGCCGGAAGGCGGCGATGAAGGTCATCAGGCCGTTACCGGCCAGTTCGTTGGCATAGGGATTACCAGAAAATTGCATCTGGTCGACATCGGCCAGATGCCAGGCGCCCCAGGGCAGCGCAACCGCCAGCGCGGCATACAGCACGCGCCAACCGGCTTGCGCCGCAGGCGCGGGCGCGGCACGGATGCGCGAGCGAAACAGCCAGGTCGGCAGGGCCGCCAGCAGCGCTATGCCAGCAAGCAGGGGGACCACCGGATAAGATTCGACGATGTTGCCGATCACCTCATGCGTGTAAACCAGGTAATCGACGGCGATGAAATTGAAGCGGGTCTCGAATTCCTCCCAGAAAACCCATTCCGAAAGCGCACCGAACAGCAGGGTCGCCGCCATCGTGAAGAAGATCGCCAGGCGTAGTCCGCCCTGCCAGCGCGTATTGCGCCAGCGCACCGGCCACAGCGCGGCCCACAGCAGCATGGGCACGAGTAGCCAGGCCAGCACCGCCAGATCGAATCCGATGCCGCGCAGGAACAGGCCGGGCCAGAGCGAAAGCGGGGACTTGTCCAGGCCGGTCTGCAATGCCAGCGCCAAACGTGTCAGGCCGGCGATGAGCAGAAACAGCAGTGCGTAAGGCAGAAAAGGAGGATGGGTGAGTCGGGGGCGGGACATGGGGCAAGAAAGACCTTGGTTACAGATGGCGGTTTCGGTGGGCGCACACTTCAGGCGCACTGATCAACTGGGCTGCCGCAGGCGGCAACCCGGCTCACATCATATTCCGAAGCCAGGAATGAGTCCCGATGGCACCCTGCGCGACGTCAAGGTCAATCCGGACCTGCCGACCAGAGAACATATCATCGCCATGCGTTTCGACGGCCAGCTCTACTTCGCCAACGTGTCCTATTTCGAGGACACCATCCTCGAAGCCGTGGCAGGCAAACCCAAGGCCAAGTATGTACTGGTGGTGGGCGATGGCATCAACAACCTCGATGCGACCGGTGAGGAAGTGATCAAGCATCTGCGCGAGCGCTTGCATGAAAGCGGTATTACGCTGGTATTCTCCGGCCTCAAGAAGCAGGTGCTGGATGTGATGCGCAATACCGGGCT
>DILD01000035.1 GCA_002424845.1 Thiobacillus denitrificans
ATCCCGCGACTGGCGCGGGATTCCGACGAACGGCAAAACGTGCTTCAGTGCTTGATCGCAGTCGGCAATTTGGCACCCTCTTCCGGCACGGCGATCGCCGGCGTTTCGGCTTCCGACTGCTCAGGCAGCGGCTCCGGCATGCGCTCGAGCGCGAGGTCGAGCACCTGGTCGAACCACTTCACCGGATGGATGTCGAGCTTGTTCTTGATGTTGTCGGGGATCTCGGTCAGATCCTTGACGTTCTCCTGCGGGATCAGCACCGTCTTGATGCCGCCGCGATGCGCCGCGAGCAGCTTCTCCTTCAGGCCGCCGATCGGCAGCACCTCGCCGCGCAGCGTGATCTCGCCGGTCATCGCGACATCCGCCCGCACCGGGATGCCGGTAAGGATCGACACCATCGAGGTGCAGATCGCGATGCCCGCGGACGGACCGTCCTTCGGCGTCGCCCCTTCGGGCAGGTGGATGTGGATGTCGCGCTTCTGATAGAAGTCTTCCGGGATGCCGAGCTTGCGCGCGCGCGAACGCACGACGGACAGCGCGGCCTGGATCGACTCCTGCATCACCTCGCCGAGCTTGCCGGTGGTCGTCATCTTGCCGCGACCGGGCAGCGAAACCGCCTCGATGGTGAGCAGCTCGCCGCCCACCTCGGTCCATGCCAGACCCGTCACCTGCCCGACCTGGTTGTTCTGCTCGGCGATGCCGAAGCTGAAGCGCCGCACGCCGAGGTACTTCTCGAGATTGCGCGAGGTGACCGTGATCTTGGTGGGCTGCTTCTTCAGCAACAACGCCTTGACGGCCTTGCGGCAGATCTTGGAAATCTCGCGCTCGAGGCTGCGCACGCCGGCTTCGCGCGTGTAGTAGCGGACGATGTCGCGGATCGCCGACTCGGCGATCGCCAGCTCGCCTTCCTTGATGCCATTGACCTTCAGCTGCTTCGGCACCAGGTAGCGCTCGGCGATGTTGATCTTCTCGTCCTCGGTGTAGCCCGACAGGCGGATCACTTCCATCCGATCCAGCAACGGCGCCGGCAGATTGAGCGAGTTGGCCGTGGCGACGAACATCACATCCGACAGGTCATATTCGACCTCGATGTAATGATCCTGAAAGGTATGGTTCTGCTCAGGATCGAGTACTTCCAGCAACGCAGACGAGGGGTCGCCACGGAAGTCCTGGCCCATTTTGTCGACTTCGTCGAGCAGGAACAGGGGATTCTTCACCCCGACCTTGGTCAGGCTTTGCAGAATCTTGCCGGGCATCGAACCGATATAGGTACGGCGGTGACCGCGAATCTCGGATTCGTCGCGCACGCCGCCCAGCGCCATGCGCACGAACTTGCGATTGGTTGCGCGCGCGATGGACTGACCGAGCGAGGTCTTGCCGACCCCGGGTGGCCCCACCAGGCACAGGATCGGGGCTTTGACCTTATCGACGCGTTGCTGCACTGCGAGGTATTCGAGGATACGTTCCTTGACCTTGTCGAGGCCGTAGTGGTCTTCATCCAGCACGCGCTCGGCCTTGATCAGATCCTTGCTGATCTTGGTCTTCTTCTTCCACGGCAAACCGACCATGGCCTCGATGTAGCTGCGAATCACGGTGGCTTCAGCCGACATCGGCGACATCATGCGCAGTTTCTTCAACTCACCCAGCGCCTTGGTCATGGCCTCCTTGGACATGCTCGCCTGCTTGATGCGATTTTCCAGCTCTTCCAGTTCGGCGCCTTCTTCGATATCGCCGAGTTCTTTCTGGATCGCCTTCACCTGTTCGTTCAGGTAATACTCGCGCTGGCTCTTTTCCATCTGACGCTTGACGCGTCCACGGATGCGCTTTTCCACCTGCAGGATGTCGAGC
The DNA here is from genome assembly GCA_002424845.1 of Thiobacillus denitrificans. GTDB lineage: Bacteria > Pseudomonadota > Gammaproteobacteria > Burkholderiales > Thiobacillaceae > Thiobacillus > Thiobacillus denitrificans_F. Next base: position 1,849 of record DILD01000035.1, read on the forward strand.
TCACCCTCCAGCAGGCCGAGCAGATGCTCCAGACGTTTGTTGACGCCGATCATCTCCAGCACTTCCTGCTTCTGTTCCAGTTTCAGCGGCAGATGCGCGACGATGGTATCGGCCAAACGACCGCCCTCGTCGATACCCGACAGCGAAGTCAGGATTTCCGGGGGGATTTTCTTGTTCAATTTGACGTATTGATCGAACTGCGTCAGCAGGGCGCGACGCATCGCCTCCACTTCCACCAGTTCCTCACCTTCGGCGGGCAGAATTTCAGCGCGCGCACTGAGATGGGTCTCGCCATCGATAACGTTCAGGACACGGGCACGCTGATTGCCTTCGACCAGCACTTTGACCGTGCCATCAGGCAGTTTCAGCATCTGCAGAACGGTCGCAACACTACCGGTATCGTACAGATCCTCCGGCGTGGGATCGTCTTGCGCTGCAGTCTTTTGCGCGACCAGGAGAATGCTCTTGCCGGATTCCATCGCGGTTTCCAGCGCTTTGATCGATTTGGGGCGACCAACAAACAAGGGAATGACCATGTGGGGGAATACCACCACATCCCGAAGCGGCAACAGCGGCAGATCGACCTGTTCCTTGGATACGTTGTCGCTCATCATGATTTCCTGGTAAAGGTTAAGGAAAGGATGCGCGGCATTTCAACCACGCTCATCCGCATTTGGGGGGCATAGTTTGGAATTCAAGATGGCTGATAGGTTCCCCCGTCAGCCATTCGAGATCAAGCGCCAGCAGCCAGCGGCTGATCACCCTGATCGGAATAAATCAGCAAGGGTTTGCCCTCGCCATTGATCAAGCTGTTGTCCACCACCACTTTGCTGACTCCCTTGAGGGACGGCAGATCGTACATGGTATCGAGCAGGGCATGCTCGATAATGGAACGCAGGCCTCGCGCACCGGTACGCCGTGCCAGGGCGTGCTTGGCGATGGCATTGAGCGCATCCTCGCGAAACTCGAGTTCAACGCCCTCCATCTTGAACAATTTGGCGAACTGCTTGGTCAGCGCATTCTTCGGTTCGGTCAGAATCTGCACCAGTGCCGTCTCGTCAAGCTCGTCGAGTGTCGTCACCACTGGCAAACGTCCGACAAATTCCGGGATCAGGCCATATTTGATGAGATCTTCTGGTTCAACCTGGTGCAACAATTCAACATCGCGCTTGGTATCGTCGATATTTTTGACCTGCGCGCCAAAACCGATGCCACCCTTTTCGGTCCGGCCACGAATAACCTTTTCCAAGCCGCTGAACGCGCCGCCGCAGATGAACAGGATATTGCTGGTATCGACCTGGACGAATTCCTGGTTCGGATGCTTGCGTCCGCCCTGCGGCGGTACCGAAGCGGTGGTGCCTTCGATCAACTTCAGCAATGCCTGCTGCACGCCTTCGCCAGACACGTCCCGTGTGATCGAGGGGTTGTCGGCCTTGCGCGAAATCTTGTCGATTTCATCAATGTAAACAATGCCCTGCTTGGCCTTGTCGACATCGTAGTCACATTTCTGCAGCAGTTTCTGAATGATGTTTTCAACATCCTCGCCGACATAACCGGCTTCAGTCAGCGTGGTGGCATCGGCAATCACGAACGGCACGTTCAACAGGCGGGCCAGCGTCTGTGCCAGCAGGGTCTTGCCCGAACCCGTGGGGCCAATCAGCAGAATGTTGCTCTTGGCCAGCTCGACTTCACCGCTGGATGAGTTGCTGCGCAGCCGCTTGTAGTGATTGTAGACCGCCACGGCCAAGGCTTTTTTTGCCTGGGTCTGACCGATCACGTACTGATCAAGAATGCCGCTGATTTCGTGCGGCGTCGGCAAGTCCGAGCCTGCCGTCTTCTGGCTGTCGGCCTGCTGGATTTCCTCGCGAATGATGTCATTGCACAGCTCGACACATTCATCGCAAATGAAAACCGATGGCCCGGCAATCAGCTTGCGCACTTCATGCTGGCTTTTGCCGCAGAAGGAACAATAAAGAAGTTTGTCGCCCGAGCCTTTGTCCGCCATGCCTGTTCCTTAGCCTGCTTAATTGCCTGATGCTTCGACACGGCTGGTCAACACCTTGTCGACCAGACCGTAGTTCACTGCTTCGTCCGCACTCATGAAATTGTCACGATCGGTATCGCGTTCAATCGCTTCCATGCTCTGCTCGGTATGCTTGGCAAGCATGTCATTGAGGCGGGACTTCAAATAGAGAATTTCCTTGGCGTGGATCGCAATATCCGACGCCTGCCCCTGGAAGCCGCCGAGAGGCTGGTGAATCATGACACGCGAATTGGGCAGACAGAAGCGCTTGCCCTTGGCGCCCGCAGTCAGCAGAAAAGCGCCCATGCTGGCTGCCTGACCGATGCAAAGCGTCGACACATCCGGCTTGATGAACTGCATGGTGTCGTAAATGGCCAGTCCAGCGGACACCGACCCGCCAGGCGAGTTGATGTAGAAGTAGATGTCCTTGTCGGGGTTTTCCGACTCCAGAAACAGCATCTGCGCCACGACCAGATTCGCGGTCGCGTCGTTTACCGGCCCCACCAGGAAAATGACCCGTTCCTTGAGCAGGCGCGAGTAGATGTCGTAAGCACGCTCGCCACGACCACTCTGCTCGACAACCATGGGAACCAGCCCCAAACCCTGCGGCTCGAGGCGCTGAGAATTGGCAATACCGTGTTCGAAATCAATGTGCATCAGGCACGTCCCATCAGTTCTTCAAAGGAGGTTTTCACGTCTTCCACTTGGGCCTGACCTGCAGCCCATGCTACCACATTCTCTTCCAGCGCCAGGGACTCGATCTCCTGCATCCGTTCGGGGTTCTGGTAGTACCACTGCATCACCTGTGCCGGGTTTTCGTAGCTTTGTGCCTGCTCCTCGACCAGGGTACGAATCTGCTCGGGCTGAGCCGTGAGCTTGTTCACCTCGACGATCTCGGCCAGGATCAGCCCCAGGCGAACACGACGCTCGGCCTGCCCGGTAAACATCTCCGGTGCAAGCTTCATCGTCTGAACCCCACGCGACTGCATATCGGCCTCAGTCATTCTCATCAAGCGATCCGTCTCCATTTCCACCAGGCTTTGCGGCAGATCCAGCGTACTCTTTTGCAACAGCAGTTCCATTGTCTGTTCTTTGAGCTTGGTTTGCACGCGGCGTTTGACCTCAAGCTCAAGATTGGCTTTTACCTCAGCCTTGAGTTTCTCGATATCGCCCTCTTCGACACCCAGCGCCTTGGCGAATTCCGTGTCGATTGCCGGCAACACGGGAGCCTGCACGTCTTTCATCTGCACTTCGAAATGTGCAGCCTTGCCGGCAAGCTCCTTGGCCGGGTAATCGGCCGGAAAAGTCAGATCAAAACCCTTGCTGTCCCCGGCCTTTGCGCCAACCATGCTCTGTTCAAAATCAGCCAGCAGGCGGCCTTCCCCAATTACCGCAGAAAAGTCCTCGCCCTTGCCGCCTTCGAATTCAGCGCCGTTGATCGTGCCCTGGTAATCGAATTTGACCAGGTCGTCCTTTGCTGCAGCACGATCGACGGATTCGAAGGTGCGGCGCTGTTTCTGCAGCACTTCGAGCGTTTTCATCACGTCGGCATCGGTCAGTTCCACGGCAGGGCGGCTGATCTTGCCGCTGGCAAGATCGTCGATCTTGACCTCGGGATAGACCTCGAAACTGGCGCTGAAGGTCATGGCCGTCGCACCCGTTTCGCCAGCCTTGGGTTCGAAGCGCGGGTAGCCGGCTATCTTCAATTTATTTGCCTGAACGGCTTCGCCAAAACGAGCCTGCAGCGTTTCGCCCAGGACTTCCTGTCGCACACCGGCGCCATGCTGGCGAGTCACCGCGGAAAGCGGCGCCTTGCCGGGGCGAAAACCATCCATCTTGACGCTGCGTGCCAGACGCTTGAGGCGACCTTGCACTTCGATTTCCAGCTGGTCCATGGGGACGCTGATATCCAGGCGACGGACCAGGCCTTCGAGAACTTCAAGATTTGCTTGCATCAAAATACTTCCTGACTGAATTGAGAAGAGGTGAAGTACAAAATAACGATGGTGCGAAAGGGGGGACTCGAACCCCCACGCCTTGCGGCGCTGGAACCTAAATCCAGTGCGTCTACCAATTCCGCCACTCTCGCGGCTTGGCCGCAAAACTATCAACCGATAAGTGTAATATAATCAATGCGATGCTGTCACCCAAGCCCACCCGACATCCGGCCTAAGTCATTATTCCCATTCCGCTTTTTTGTTGCCGGTGCCGGTCGATCACTACGAAAACTTCCCTGTTGCCTCCTGGTTGCTGCCTAAACGGTTGCGTCAGCCGGTCGAGGCCATCTACCGGTTTGCCCGCAGCGCGGACGACATTGCCGACGAAGGGGACGCATCACCGGCCGAGCGGCTGGCCGGATTGGCGGCGTACCACGCCGAGCTGGATCGCATCGAACGCGGCGACACCCCGACCGATCCCGTTTTCGGCCCGCTGGCTGCGGCCATCCGTACACATACCATCCCGCTTGCGCCCTTTCGCGACCTGCTGTCCGCCTTCGCACAGGATGTCGAAAAAAAGCGCTACGCTAACTTCGGGGAAGTCATGGACTATTGCCGACGCTCGGCCAATCCGGTGGGACGCCTGATGCTGCACCTGTATGGCGACCACGATCCGCGCCATATTGCCTATTCAGACGCTGTCTGCAGCAGCCTGCAACTGATCAATTTCTTGCAGGACATCGCGGTCGATTACCAGAAAGATCGCATCTATCTGCCGCAGGACGAACTGGCCGCGCATCATGTCAGCGAAAATCAGATCGCCAAGGGCGACACCCGTGGCCTGTGGAGCATGATGATGCACAAACAGATCGAACGCACCCGAAAACTGTTGCAAGCCGGTGCGCCCCTCGGGCGCCAGCTCAAAGGACGCATCGGGCTGGAGTTGCGGGTCACCATCCTCGGCGGCGAAACCATCCTGCGCAAGCTGCACACCGACCCTGGCTGTGTTTTCCACAATCGTCCGATGCTGACCAGGAAAGACTGGATTGTCATGCTAGGACGCGCGCTTTTCTGAATATGGATGCCCATCAGTACTGCCAGGAGCGTGCCGCCGCCAGCGGCTCCAGTTTTTATTACAGCTTCGTCTTTCTGCCACAAGAGACACGCCGCGCGATCACCGCATTTTACGCTCTGTGCCGCGAACTCGACGATATCGTGGACGAATGCCACGAGCGGCAGGTGGCCGAGACGAAACTCAACTGGTGGCGCGATGAAATCGGTCGTTTTTCCAGAGCCACACCGGAACACCCGGTGACCCGCGCGCTTCTCGACAGCCCGCGCAGCCGCAACATTCCGCCTGCGCTCCTGCTCGAAATCGTCGACGGCATGGCCATGGACCTCGACCATTCACGCTATCCCGACTTCAAATCGCTCAACCTCTACTGCTATCGCGTAGCCGGCGTGGTAGGCGAAGTGGCCGCGGGGATTTTCGGTGGTGCCCGCAGCGAGGACGACCGCGACGTCCGCCGCTATGCCCATGAGCTTGGTCTTGCGTTCCAGCTCACCAATATCATTCGCGACGTTGGCGAGGACGCGCGGCGTGGACGCATCTATCTGCCACAGGACGAACTGGCGCGCTTCGGAGTGCACGAAACCGATCTGCTGAACGGACGCGATACACCGGAATTCCAGGCGTTGATGCAGTTCCAGTACCAACGCGCCCTCGCCCATTACGAGAGTGCCTTAGCCGCCCTGCCTGCGCGTGCACGACGACAACAACGTCCCGGACTGGTGATGGCGGCGATTTATCGCTCGCTACTTGAAGAAATCCGTCGTGCCGATTTTCCTGTGTTGCGCGCACGCATTTCGCTCACGCCGCTGCGCAAGCTGTGGCTTGCCGGCAAGGCCTGGCTATTCCCATGACGCTCAGCGTTGCTGTTGTTGGCGGGGGATGGGCCGGCTGTGCCGCTGCGCTGACTTTGGCAGAAGCGGGCGTAAAAGTCTCGCTGCATGAAGCCAGCCGCACGCTGGGCGGTCGCGCCCGCGCGGTCGAACTCGGAAGCCATCTGCTCGACAATGGCCAGCACATCCTGCTCGGTGCCTATGCGCAATCGCTGCAACTGATCGAGCGCCTGTCTCCTGCCACGTCTGACGGCTTGTGGCGTCTGCCGCTTGCGATCGAGCAACCGCCGGATTTCAGCCTTGTCTGCCCACGTCTGCCCGCGCCGCTGCATCTGCTGGCCGGCCTGCTCGCAGCCCGGGGATTAAGCTGGCGCGACAAGCTGGCCGCCGCACGCTGGGCACACGCCGTGCTGAACCGAGACGAACCGCCGGATCATTCAAGCGTCAGCCAGCTCACCCGCAACCAGCCCGAAAAACTGAATCGCCTGCTGTGGCATCCCCTGTGCGTGTCCGCCCTCAATACCCCACCTGACATTGCCAGCGCACGCGTGTTTCGCGATGTGATCCGCGCCGCGTTTGGCGGGTGCAATCATCACAGCGATCTCCTGCTGCCACGGCGCGACCTGACCAGTCTGTTCCCTGCGCCCGCAGCAGCACGCGTACTTGAACTTGGTGGCGAGGTCCGCCTGTCCAGCCGGGTGACCCGCCTTGACGCCACAGTGGATGCCATCACGCTCGACACCCGCGACGAATCGGTGACCTATAGCCACGTCATCCTGGCGGTAGCCCCCCAACACCTGTCCGCGCTGACGAACCAGGTCGCCGCGCTCGAAACACTCAGCGATGAGGTGGGCCGCTATGACTACCAAGCCATTGCCACTGCTTATGTCCAGTACGACCCGACATTTCGCTTACCCAAACCGCTGTTTGCACTGGATAACGGCCCGGCACAATTCGTATTCGATCGCGGCCAGAGCCACGGCCAGGCGGGCTTACTGGCATTTGTTGCCAGCACCGCCACGAACTTGCCCGAGAACTGGCTGGATCAGGCCGAAGCCCAGTTGCAGCGGATCGCTCATCCCGGTCCCGTGCTTTGGCGCAAGCGCATCGTCGAGAAACAGGCAACCTATGCCTGCGTACCCGGCATGAGGCGGCCTGCCGTGCGCACCGCGCATCCACGCATCTTTCTGGCTGGCGATTACACCGCCAGCCCCTATCCCGCCACACTCGAAAGTGCCACGCTGAGCGGGGTACAATCGGCGCGCGCACTCCTTGAAAAGCCATGAAAGACTACATCCCCCGCCCTGACCTGCTCGCAGGTCGCGTCATCCTCGTCACCGGCGCCAGTTCCGGCCTGGGCCGCGTCGCCAGCCTGGCGTACGCACGCCATGGCGCCACCGTCGCCCTGCTCGCACGCGACGAAGCCAGGCTGGAAACGGTATATGACGAAATCGTCGCCGCCGGCGGCCCAGAGCCCGCCATGTTTCCGTATGACCTGGCGGTTGCCGACGATCGCAGCCTGGACACCCTGGCCGGCACGCTCGCCCATCACCTGAAACGACTTGACGGCGTATTGCACAGCGCACACCGGTTCTATAGCCTGACTCCCCTGGAGCTACAAACGCTGGAACAATGGCAGACCCTGATGCGGGTCAACCTGATCGCGCCGTTCGCACTCACCCGCGCCTGCCTGCCGCTGCTTCGCCAGTCGCCGGATGCTTCCGTGATATTTACCGGGGAAACCCACGGCCATCAGCCCAGCGCATACTGGGGCGGCTATGCCGTATCGAAGTCGGGCGTGGAAACGCTCACCCGCATCTGGGCCGATGAAACCGGTTCGGAGGAAAACCTCCGCATCAACACGCTGATTCCCGGCCAGGTAGCCACCACACTGCGCTCACGCACGCATCCCGGACTCGCACCCGAAACCGTAGCAAGCCCGAACGATCTGATGCCGTGGTATCTGTATTTAATGGGCGCTGACAGCCGCGCGGTACGCGGCCAGATTGTGGAATGCCAGCCCTAAGGGGCACGCCGGCCGGCCATCCCACAGAACACGCCGGGATCAAGCCAGCCCGGCTACCAATTGGTCTCCCGTTCAGCCGTTGCCGACACCTTGTGAATACTCAGATCGGCACCGTTAAATTCGGACTCGGCATCCAGCCGCAGGCCGACCCAATACTTCAACAGGCCATATACGAGCAGGCTGCCAAGTGAGGCGACAACCACGCCACCCAGCGTACCGATCACCTGTGCAATCAGGCTGACGCCGCCCACACCGCCCAGCGCCTGGGCACCAAAAATGCCGGCGGCCACTCCGCCCCACGCACCGCACAGGCCATGCAACGGCCACACCCCCAGCACATCGTCGATCTTCCACTTGTTCTGCGTGACCATGAACATCCATACAAACAGCGCGCCGGCTATCGCGCCCGTGGCCAGCGCACCCAACGGGTGCATCAGGTCCGAGCCTGCACACACGGCCACCAGACCGGCCAGCGGACCATTGTGAATAAAACCCGGGTCGTTACGGCCAATCACCAGCGCGGCCAGCGTACCGCCCACCATCGCCATCAGAGAGTTCACTGCCACCAGGCCCGATACCGCCTCAATCAACTGCGCCGACATCACGTTGAAACCGAACCAGCCTACCGTCAGAATCCACGCACCAAGCGCCAGAAAGGGAATGTTCGAAGGCGGATGGGCCGACACCATGCCGTCCCTGGTGTAGCGCCCGCGTCTTGCGCCGAGCAGCAGCACGGCGGGCAGCGCGATCCAGCCACCGACTGCATGCACCACCACCGAGCCGGCAAAGTCATGGAAGGGCGCGCCAAAAGTGCCCTCCAGCCAGCCTTGAATACCGTAGTTACCGTTCCATACGATGCCTTCGTAAAACGGATAAACCAGGCCCACCAGTGCAAACGTGGCAGCCAACTGCGGATTGAAGCGTGCGCGTTCGGCAATGCCTCCCGACACGATGGCAGGGATCGCCGCAGCAAACGTCAGCAGAAAGAAGAACTTGACGAGGTCGTAGCCATTCTGGGCTGACAGCGCCTCGGCGCTGGAATAGAAATTGACGCCGTAGGCGACGCTGTAACCGATGAAAAAATAGGCAATGGTAGAGACCGAGAAATCGGTCAGAATCTTGACCAGGGCATTGACCTGATTCTTCTTGCGCACCGTACCGAGCTCAAGAAAGGCAAACCCCGCGTGCATGGCCAGCACCATAATGCCGCCCAGTAACACGAACAACACATCACTGCCTGACTTCACTGCATCCATGCCGCGTCTCCCAATTGATTGACGGGCGACACAAGCAAACATTGTTCCTGTCGCTTGATACTTTGTTTACAAAAGGGAAACCATCCAGAGAACCGGCCGAAACGCACCATAAAGGTGCACACCCTCGTTCACCGCACCGCCAAAGTGCACCTATTTAGCGTCGTGCGGATCGCGGGCAGCCTGATCGGCCTCAATGCGGTCGAATTCGGCGTCCATATCGGCCACGGTCATGGGCGTGTAATCGGGGGCACTTGGAGGGGCGGGGCGGGTCATCATCGAGGCGACGAGAATGCCCAACTCGTACAGAATCCACATCGGCACCGCCAGCATGAACTGCGAAATCACGTCAGGCGGCGTAAAGATTGCGCCAACCACGAACGCGCCGACGATGACATAGGGCCTGATCTCCCTTAACTTGGCTACAGAGACCATGCCCATCTTCACCAGCAGCACAACCGCCACCGGGACTTCAAAGGTGATGCCGAAGGCCAGGAAGAGCGTCATGACAAAGTCGAGGTATTTGCCAATGTCCGTCATCACGGCTACGCCCTCGGGCGCAACACCGACAATAAAACCGAAAACCACCGGGAATACCAGGAAATAGGCAAATGCCATCCCAAGCAGGAACAAAATCACGCTGGAAACGACCAGGGGCACCCCGATGCGTTTCTCGTGCTGGTAGAGCCCCGGGGCGATAAAGGCCCAAGCCTGATAGAACACCCATGGCAATGCCAGCAGGAAGGCGGCCATCATGGTGACCTTGATCGGCACAAAGAATGGCGTAGTGACTTCGGTGGCGATCATCTGGCCACCTTGCGGCAGGGATGCCAGCATGGGCTTGGCCAGCAAGGCATAGAGATCCTGGGCCCAGGGAAACAGCAGCACGAACAGCACAACAACCGCGATCACCGCACGCAGCAGGCGATCGCGCATTTCAATCAAGTGCGAAACGAAGGTGTCTTCGGCGTTGCTCATACGGATGGGCCCGTGTGTTCGCCACGTGCCGTTTCGATCACCGCGGAATAGGTTGGGGATGATGTCGCATTCCGATCAGGTTCATCCAGCGGCAGCGACTGCTGCAATGTCTGCTGCTCCGCTTCCAGCTGCTTCATGGCCGGTTGCGTAACGGGGCGCTCGCCTTCCGTCACGGCCATCGCCTCCATCACCTTGCTGATACTGGCGGTCTCATTGCGCAAGTAATCATCGACCACGGTTGTCTGCTGCTGAACACCGGTTTCCACGGATTCGACCGATGCCTTGAAATCCTGGCCGGCTTTGCGCAGCTCGTCCAGCTGGATCTCATGGCTGATGTCCGACTTCACGGACGACACGTAGCGCTGCATGCGTCCATACAAATGGCCGGCGGTGCGTGCGACTTTGGGCAGACGCTCGGGGCCGATGACGATAAGTGCCACCACCCCGATAATGAGAAGTTCAGTAAAACCGATGTCGAACATGGTAGGGGCGCAATTCGGTGAGCAGGGGCTCCGGGGTAGCTGCTTGAAGTGTGCTAAGCCCTGCCCTCCTGTGCATCAGGAATGGTGCTTGTCCTTGACCTCGGCATCGATGGTGTGCCCATCCTGATCGGCGCCATCGCTGATCTTCGGCGCATCCTCCTTCATGCCTTCCTTGAAACCCTTGACCGCGCCGCCCAGGTCGCTGCCGATATTGCGCAGTTTCTTGGTGCCGAAAATCAACAGCACGACGACCAGAACGATCAACCAATGCCAGATGCTAAAAGTACCCATGCCATCTCTCCTTTGAATTAACTGCGTTTGACGGGATCGCCCCCGCCAAATATGTGAACGTGAATATGGAACACCTCCTGACCGCCACCGCGCCCGGTGTTGATCAGGGTTTTGAAGCCGGTATCGAGCCCCAGTTCCTTTGCCAGACGCGGCGCCAGCAGCAACATCCTGCCAAGCAGTTTTTCATGCTCGGGCGTGCAGTCGGCCAGTGAGGCAATATGTGCTTTCGGAATAATCAGGAAATGCACCCGCGCGAACGGATGGATATCGTGAAACGCCAATACTTCATCGTCTTCATAAACCTTGCTGCTTGGGATGTGCCCGGCAACGATCTTGCAGAAAATGCAGTCACTCATGTCGATTCGCTTTCTCATCCAGCCCCGACAGGCCTTCGCGGCGCGCCAGTTCGTTCAGCACATCCGCTGGCTTCAGTCCCTTGTGGGCCAGCAGCACCAGGGTATGAAACCACAAATCGGCGACTTCGTAGATGATCTTTTCGGGCTGGTCGTCCTTGGCCGCCATCACAGTCTCGGTCGCCTCCTCGCCGATTTTCTTCAGGATGGCGTCGGTGCCCTTGGCATATAGCCTGGCCACGTAAGAGCTGTCAGGCGACGCCTGCTTGCGCGCTTCCAGCGTTTCAGCCAGGCGCTTGAGAATGTCACTCATTTGCGGTAGATCTCGTCAGGGTTCTTCAGCACCGGGGCGGTCGTCACCCAGTGGCCGCCGCCTTGATTATCCATGGCCAACTTCTGGAAAAAGCATGATCGCCGGCCTGTATGACAGGCAATCCCGCCCACCTGTTCAATTTTCAGCAACACGACGTCATTGTCGCAGTCGAGGCGGAGTTCGCTGACGTTCTGCACATGGCCGGATTCCTCGCCCTTGCGCCACAGTTTGCCGCGCGAACGCGAGAAATACACGCCACGCCCGGTGCGCACGGTTTCCTCCAGCGCCTCGCGGTTCATCCACGCCACCATGAGGATTTCGCCGCTCGCCGCATCCTGGGCGATCGCCGGCACCAAGCCTTGCGCGTCCCACTTGACGGCGTCGAGCCAATTCGTACTCATGCCCTGTCCAAATTCAAAAGATCGCGAAGGCGAGCCGCAGACAGTGCAGATAGCACGGCAAGGCGAAGCCGACAAAGAGATTTTGGATTTGGGCAGGGCATCACAGGCGCACCTCGATGCCGTGCTGCTTCATGTATTTCTTCGCTTCGTCGATGCCGTATTCGCCAAAATGGAAAATGCTCGCCGCCAGCACCGCATCGGCGCGACCTTCCTTCACGCCGTCAACCAAGTGCTGCAGGGTGCCGACGCCGCCGCTGGCGATGATGGGAATATCAACCGCATCCGAGATCGCACGGGTCAACTCCAGGTCAAATCCGCTTTTGGTGCCGTCGCGATCCATCGAGGTCAGCAGCAATTCCCCCGCACCCAGGCTTTCCATTTTCTTCGCCCACTCGATGGCGTCGAGGCCGGTCGCCTTGCGGCCGCCATGCGTAAAAACCTCCCAGTGATCGCCCACCCGCTTGGAATCGATCGCCACGACGATGCACTGGCTGCCGTAGCGGTCGGAAGCATCCTTCACCAGTTGCGGATTGACCACTGCCGAAGTATTGATGCTGACCTTGTCGGCACCGGCATTGAGCAGCCGCTGCACATCGCCCACTTCGCGCACGCCGCCTCCCACCGTCAGTGGAATGAACACCTCGGCTGCCACCGCTTCGATGATGTGCAGGATGAGGTCACGGTCGTCGGACGACGCCGTGATGTCGAGAAAGGTCAACTCATCCGCACCCGCCTCGTTGTAGCGGCGGGCGATTTCGACCGGATCGCCGGCATCCTTCAGTTCGACAAAGTTGACCCCCTTGACCACGCGGCCATGGGTGACGTCGAGGCAGGGAATGATGCGTTTCGCGAGCATGGCTGTCCTAATTCAAGTCAGACGCCGAACACGCCGCCCGCCAGCTCGTCAGCGAGCTTCTGGGCTTCGGCGAAGTCGAGCGTGCCCTGGTAGATGGCTCGGCCAGTAATCGCGCCGATGATGCCATCCTTGGCCACAGTGGACAGCGCCTTGACATCATCGAGATTGGTCACACCGCCGCTGGCGATGACGGGTATCGACAAAGCCTGCGCCAGACGCTGCGTGGCTTCGACGTTGACGCCGGTCAGCATGCCGTCACGGCCGATGTCGGTATAGATGATAGCCTCGACGCCATAGCCCTCGAAGCGCTTGGCGAGATCGATGACATCATGGCCGGTGATCTTGGACCAGCCTTCGACCGCAATCTTGCCGTCCTTGGCATCGAGCCCAACCATCACATGGCCGGGGAATGCGTCGCAGGCTTCGTGCAGGAAGCCGGGGTTTTTCACCGCGGCGGTGCCGATGATGACGTAGCGCACGCCGTCGTCGAGATAACGTTCAATGGTGGCGAGGTCGCGGATGCCGCCACCCAGTTGCACCGGCATGTCGTCGCCCACGGCATTGACGATGGAACGGATCGCCTCGTCGTTGATCGGCTTGCCGGCAAACGCGCCGTTGAGGTCGACCAGATGCAGCCGTCGCGCGCCCAGTTCTTTCCAGTGGAGGGCGGTGGCCGCCGGATCCTCGGAAAACACGGTGGCTTTGTCCATTTCACCTTGTTCGAGGCGTACGCAGTGGCCGTCTTTAAGGTCGATCGCGGGAATAATTAACATGGCTAATCAGCAGGGTCGTACAGGTCGAAATTAGGCGCAGGCTGCGCCGGACATATCACAGGCAGAATCGCGTTCGCCCGGATTCCAGGTTACAAAATTGCCCAGCAGCGTCAGGCCGTCGTTCTGGCTCTTTTCCGGGTGAAACTGGACAGCAAAAATACTTCCCGTCGCCACCGCGCAGGTGAATGGGAAAGGGTAATGAGAAAACCCTGCAATCACATCAGGCGCGGTCGGCTGCACGAAATAGCTGTGGACGAAGTAGAAGCGCGCGCCCTCCTCGATCCCCACCCACAACGGGTGCGGAGCCGCCTGGTGGACGTTGTTCCACCCCATGTGCGGAACCTTGAGCTTATTGCCCCGGTCATCCCGCATCGCTTCATGCGGGAAATGCCGCACCGTACCAGGCAGAATTCCCAGGCAGGCAGTGTCGCCCTCCTCGCTGTGTTCGAACAGCACCTGCATACCCATGCAAATGCCGAGAAAAGGCTTGCTGCGGGCGGCGTCAACGATGACCTGGCGCAAACCGCGGGCATCGATTTCGTGCATGCAGTCGCGTGCAGCCCCCTGGCCCGGGAACACCACGCGCCCCGCTTCAGCGATCACCTCAGGATCGGACGTGACCACCACGCTGGCTGCGGGCGCAACGTGCTCAATGGCCTTGGACACCGACCGCAAATTGCCCATGCCGTAGTCAATCACGGCGATATCAACGCTCACAGGGCACCTTTGGTAGACGGCAGCACATCACCCATACGGGCATCAGGTTCAACCGCCATGCGCAGCGCGCGTCCGAAGGCCTTGAAAATCGTTTCGGCCTGATGGTGGGCATTGATGCCGCGCAGGTTGTCGATGTGCAGCGTCATCCCGGCGTGATTGATGAAGCCACGGAAGAATTCGAGGAACAGGTCGACATCGAATTCGCCGATGCGCGCACGGGTGTAGTCGACGTGATATTCCAGTCCCGGTCGCCCCGACAGGTCGACCACCACGCGTGACAAGGCTTCGTCGAGCGGCACGTAGGCGTGGCCGTAGCGGCGGATACCCTTCTTGTCGCCGAGCGCCTGCGCGAAGGCCTGCCCCAGCGTGATCCCGGTGTCTTCCACCGTGTGGTGAGCGTCGATGTGCAGATCGCCCGCAGCCTGGATATCGAGATCGATCAGGCCGTGGCGCGCGATCTGGTCGAGCATGTGGTCGAGGAAAGGCACCCCGGTCGCGAGCCTGGAAATGCCCGTCCCATCAAGGTTAAGACTGACCGTGATCTGGGTCTCGAGGGTGTTGCGAGTGACTTGGGCGGTGCGCATGGCGTCTGGGAATAAGGCTTTGAATGGATTCTAGCAGGCAACAATCGCTTTCAATGCAGTGAGTAGCGCATTGCATTGTTCATCGGTGCCAACCGTGATGCGCAAAAACGGCGCGATGCGGGCCGGATTTTTGAAATGGCGCACGATGATGCTGCGCTCCCGCAGGGCGGCAGCCAGTTCCGCACCATCGTGTTCCGGATGACGGGCAAAGATGAAATTGGCCGCCGATGGCAGCACATCGAAACCCATTCCGGTCATCGATGCCACCAGCCCGGTGCGGGTCGCCACCACCTTCGCGCAAATGGACTCGAACCAGGCAGGGTCTTCCATCGACGCCAACGCGCCGGCCTGGGCAAAGCGGTCGAGCGGATAGGAGTTAAAACTGTCCTTCACCCGGCCGAGCGCCTCGATCAAATGCGGCTGGCCGATCGCATACCCTACGCGCAGCCCGGCCAGCGCATGCGACTTCGACAGGGTGCGGATGACCAGCAGTTGCGGGTAACGCGCAACCAGCCCTACCGCCGATTCGCCGCCGAAGTCGATGTAGGCTTCATCGATCACCACGACCGAGTCGGGATTGCCGGCCAACAGGCGCTCAATCTCGCCCAGCGCCAGCAACCGACCGGTCGGTGCATTGGGGTTGGGGAAGACCACCCCGCCGTTCGGCGTCAAGTAATCGTCGACCCGGATTTCGAACGATTCCGTGAGCGGAATCGTTCGATGGGCAATCTCGTACAGCCCGCAATACACCGGGTAGAAGCTGTAGCTGATGTCCGGAAATAGAATCGGTCGCGCGTGCTTCAGCAGCGCCATAAAGGCATGCCCCAGCACCTCGTCGGAGCCGTTGCCGACGAACACCTGATCGGCGGTCACACCATGATAGGCGGCGATGCCCGCGCGCAGGCGGTCGGAGTTGGGGTCGGGGTACAGGCGCAGGGTGTCGGCTGCTTCCGCGCGCACGGCGTCCAGCACCTTCGGACTGGGTCCATAAGGATTCTCGTTGGTGTTGAGCTTGACCAGATTGGCCAGCTTGGGCTGCTCGCCCGGCACGTAGGGCGTCAGGCCGTGCACCACGGCGCTCCAGTATTGGCTCATCGGACGAAACGGCTCATTTATGGATCAGGCGGTATTCGGCAGAACGCGCGTGCGCCTGCAGGCCTTCGCCGTAGGCCAGGGTGGCGGCGATCTGCCCCAGCGTCTGCGCGCCGGCCTGGGATACGTGAATCAGGCTGCTGCGCTTCTGGAAATCGTACACGCCCAGAGGCGACGAGAAGCGCGCGGTGCGCGAGGTCGGCAACACGTGGTTCGGCCCGGCGCAGTAATCGCCCAGCGCCTCGCAGGTATTCTTGCCCATGAAAATCGCGCCGGCATGGCGCAACTTCGGCAACAGCGCATCGGGGTCGGCCACCGAGAGCTCCAGATGTTCCGGCGCAATGGCGTTGGAAATCGCCGCTGCGTCGTCGAGGTCGCGGGTCTTGATCAGCGCGCCGCGGTTGGTGAGCGAAGTGCGGATCACTTCGCTGCGCGGCATCTCTTCAATCAGTTTGTCGATCGCCGCGGCAACGGCATCGAGATAAGCCGCATCGGGCGACAGCAGGATCGACTGCGCCATTTCGTCGTGTTCGGCCTGGGAAAACAGGTCCATCGCCACCCATTCCGGCGGCGTGTTGCCGTCTGCGATCACCAGGATTTCGGAGGGACCGGCAATCATGTCGATGCCGACGGTGCCGAACACGCGGCGCTTGGCTGCTGCCACGTAGGCATTGCCGGGGCCGACGATCTTGTCGACCTGCGGCACCGTCTGGGTGCCGTAGGCCAGCGCCGCCACCGCCTGCGCGCCACCAATGGTGAATACACGGTCGACACCCGCAATCGCGGCGGCGGCCAGCACCAGCTGGTTCTGTTCCCCCCCCGGCGTCGGCACCACCATGATGAGTTCGCCCACCCCCGCCACCTTGGCCGGAATCGCGTTCATCAGCACCGACGAGGGATAAGCGGCCTTGCCGCCGGGCACATACAGGCCGACACGGTCGAGCGGGGTGATTTTCTGGCCCAGCACCGTGCCGTCGTCTTCGGTGTAGGTCCACGATTCCTGAACCTGCTTCGCGTGATAGCGGCGCACCCGATCCGCCGCGGCTTCCAGGGCCTGGCGGGTATCGGCCGGCAAATGATCGAGCGCAGTCTGCAACTGGGCCGCATTGAGCTCCAGGCTCGCCAGCGAAGCCGCCGGAAGACGGTCGAAACGCTCGGTGTATTCAAGCACCGCAGCATCGCCACGCGTCTTCACGTCGTGCAGGATAGCGGCAACCGTCTGCTCGATCGCGGCATCGGCGGCATCATCGAACTGCAACAGACGGGTAAGACGGGCCTGAAAATCAGACTGCGTGCTATCGAGGCGAGTGAGCGTAACCACAGGATTCCTGCTTTGAGAGGGTTGGATACTGAGGATAATTGTACCGTTTTTTACCACGTTACCGCGTCTGGCAGGGCTTTCCCGGCTAACAGTCATACCCATTCCGGGAGTTAGACAAAGTCCAGATTGCTGATTATGATAAGTGAATGTATTACTCGCGCGACAACATGGCAGGCTTGCTACGCAGCCACGACATCAATCCGACCCATCAACGGATCGAGATTGCGCATGCACTGTTTTCGCGGCAGGAACATCTTTCGGCCGATCAGGTCATGGCAATCGTCAATACACGCCATTCCGAAACCTCCAAAGCCACGGTTTACAACACGCTCAAACTGTTCCTCGAAAAAGGCCTGGTGCGGGAAGTCATCGTCGATCCCAGCAAAGTGTTTTTCGACCCCAACACCAGTCCGCACCATCATCTTTACGAAGTCGACACCGGCAAACTGTCCGACATCGATGCCGAACACGTGCAGATATCCGGCCTGCCGCCACTGCCGGCCGGCATGGTGACTGAAGGCATCGATCTCATTGTGCGCGTCCGCCGCACCGGCTGATCTCCCAAGGCCCGTCGATGAAACGGGTTCACATCGCCCCGACCCTGCTTGATGCCCAACTGGCCGCCGATGCGCTATCCAGCCTTGGCATCATCAGTCACATCTTCAATGCCAACGCAGCGGGGGCTCTGGGAGAAGTGCCCTTCATGCAGGCACAACCTGAAGTATGGGTTGACGACGACGCATATGAAACGCAGGCACGCGAAGCGCTGGCGGGTTTATTGAATGCGCAGCCAGGCGCGGAGAAAATCTGCCCACATTGCGGCGAACCCAACCCGGGCAATTTCCTGAGCTGTTGGCAATGCGGGGGCGCGCTGCCGGACTGAACTGATTAGAGGGTCAGGGCAATGGCGGCTTCTGAGCGAGCGCCTCGATATGCTGTTGGTACTGAAGCGCAAAAACACGCTCCAGTTCATCGATCGTTTCCACCGAAGGCACACCATGTACCAGATGACGGGTCATCTGCGCCGATGCCTCATGGAAAATCCGGTTACGCTCCAGCATCGGGTAAGTCTGTATCAAACGCTGAATCGCCTTGACTACATTTTCCTTTTCGGGGCGCGGGATAGGTAAGGGCTCGGTGGGCGGCCTCTCGGCAATTTCGAGACTTTCCTTGCCCGCCAGGAATTCGGCATATTCCAGCAAGGCCTGTTGCCGGCCTTCCGACAATGAACGAAAGATCGAAACCAGGCGTTTGCTGTCGCGCATCAGCGGCTGCGCCCCTTGGCTGGACGTTTCATTGAAACAATTTCAACGTTGCACTGCTGAAACTTGTTTTCAACAAAGCTGATGAATGCATCGAGCAGCTTGCTTCGGAACTTTTCCGGTGCAAAGACCATGGATAACTGACGCGTCAGCCTGGGGTTCAACGGCACCGCGACCAGCGTGCCCAGTTGAATTTCCTTGGTAACGGTCGAAGCCGACATGATGGCCACGCCCAGATTGGCTTCGACCGCACCCTTGATCGCCTCACGGCTGCCAAGTTCCATTTCGATATTCAGATCGTCCGGATTGACGCCATTGCTCTTGAAGAAATCATCAACGACCTCGCGCGTACCCGAGCCATGCTCACGCGAGACGTAAGGCTGCTCGGCAATATCAAGGGCACTCACACCGGAACGTGACGCCAAAGCATGGCTGGGGGCGCAAATCATCACCAGTTCATCTTCGCAGCAAGCCAGTGTCGTCAGGTTGGGATTGTGCGAGGGAGCCTCGATCAAGCCGACATCCAGCGAATGGTCCGCCACTTTCGCCGCCACGGTTTCCGAGTTGGCCACGGTCAGTCGCGCCTGCACTTGCGGGAAACGCTCCTTGAACTCGCCCAGAATACGCGGCAACTGATACTCGGCAATGGTAGTGGACGCGCCAATCATCAAAGGGCCTGTGACCTGCCCGGTCAGTTCGCCGACACGTGCTTCCATCTCACCGGTCAGCGCCAGAATGCGCTCGGCATAACCCAGCACCAAGTCGCCGACGGGCGTCATCGATATTTTGCCGTGGCTACGCTCGAACAGGCGCGTATTGAAATGCTCTTCCAGCTGCTTGACCTGAAAGGTCACTGCCGGCTGGGTCATATAAAGGATATCCGCCGCTTTAGTGAAACTGAGCTGCTTGGCCACGGTGTAAAATACTTGGAGTCTGCGGTCGGCCATAAATCCCCGTCCATGGGTCAAAAAAGATTTTTATTCAACCACAAACCCGACCGTGTTGAAACCATCCCGCAACCAAGCCATTGTATTCTCAGACCTTTCGTTCGACCTTGAGCGCCATCTTGGCGCGCTTGGCCGCCGTCCCTGACCCAGTCCTGTGAACCGCGCGTTTTACATCATTCTGTTGGCGCAGTTCCTGTCCGCATTGGCGGACAACGCCCTGCTATTTGCAGCCATCGGCCTGCTATTGTTCTTTTCGGCACCCGAATGGTTTTCCCCCCTCCTGCAAACCGTTTTCGTGATTGCCTACATCGTGCTGGCGCCGCTGGTGGGGCCGTTTGCCGACGCGCTGCCAAAGGGCCGCGTCATGCTCATTGCCAACTCGGTTAAATTCACCGGCTGCCTCACCATGCTGGCCGGCCTGCACCCCTTGCTGGCCTATGCCATCGTCGGCATCGGCGCAGCCATGTATTCGCCCGCCAAATACGGAATCCTCACCGAATTGCTGCCGCCCGAAAAGCTTGTTGTCGCCAACAGCTGGATGGAGGGCACCACGGTGGCCGCCATCGTGCTCGGTGCCATCATCGGCGGCGCGCTCATCAACCCGGCGTTCGCCGAAAGCATCCTGCTCAACATCAGCCTCGACAGCCAGCTGATCGCCCCCAAATTTGCCATAGCCGTCATCACCAGCCTGTACCTGGGCGCGGCCATCATCAACCTGTTCATTCCGCGCCTGCCGATCGATCACATGCTGCCGAGCAAGTCGCCGCTGTTCGTCCTGCACGATTTCTGGCACAGCTTCAAACTGCTGTGGCGCGACCCGCTCGGCCAGGTGTCGCTTGCCGTCACCACCCTGTTCTGGGGCGTCGGTGCCACACTGCGCCTGCTCATCATCGCCTGGGCCGCGCTCAACCTGAAGTACGGCCTCGATCAGGCGACCCAGCTCACTGCGGCCACCGCGCTCGGTATCGCCATCGGCTCGGTTCTGGCCGGGAAATTCGTCCAGCTGCAACGCGCTGTCAGCGTACTGCCGGCAGGCATCATCCTGGGGTTTGTACCGATTGCCCTGATCTGGGTAGAAAGCCTGCTCCCCGCCCTGCTGTTGCTGCTGCTGGCAGGGACGCTGGCGGGTTACTTCGTGGTGCCGATGAATGCCCTGCTACAGCACCGCGGGCATTTGCTGATGGGGGCAGGCCACTCCATTGCCCAGCAAAACTTCAACGAGAACATCAGCATCCTCGTACTGACCGGTGCCTACGCCCTGATGATGCGTGCCGACTGGCACATCCACACCATCATCTGGGTGTTCGGTCTATTCATCAGCAGTGTGATGACAGCCATCTGGCTGAGGCATCGCAATGATGTCGTTCATTAATTATTCACGTTCTGCGACTTCACCACGCTCATCGCCCCCGCAATCAGCGAACTGATATCCGCCATATTGGAGGGCACGATCAGGGTGTTGCCCGTCCGGGCGATACCGGCGAAAGCTTCAACGTATTTCTCAGCGACCTTGAGATTCACCGCATGCATGCCGCCGGGCAGTTCGACTGCCTGGGCAACGCGAGCGATAGCTTCGGCGTTTGCAGCGGCAATGGACTTGATCGCCTCAGCTTCACCGAGTGCGACGTTGATCGCAGCCTGTTTCTCGCCTTCGGATTCCTGGATGGCGGCATTGCGTGCGCCGGTGGCGATATTGATCTGTTCCTGCATGCGCCCTTCGGATGAAGCGATCAATGCGCGCTTTTCGCGCTCGGCGGTGATCTGCCGCTGCATGGCGTGAAGAATTTCCTTCGGCGGGGTGAGATCCTTGATCTCATAGCGCAGCACCTTGACACCCCAGTTGGTGGAAGCCTCGTTCAGCGCCAGCACCACACCGCGGTTGATATCATCGCGCTCCTCGAAGGTGCGGTCCATTTCCATACGGCCGATCAGCGAACGCAGGGTGGTCTGCGCCAGTTGCGAGATCGCATCGATATAGTTACTTGCACCGTAGGACGCCATTTTCGGATCGGTGACCTGAAAGTAGAGGATGCCATCGACGGCCAGTTGGGTGTTGTCACGCGTGATGCAGACCTGACTCGGCACGTCGAGGGGGATTTCCTTCAGCGAGTGCTTGTAGGCAACCTTATCAATGAAAGGAATGACCAGATTGAGGCCTGGCCCGAGCACCGCGTAGAATTTTCCGAGCCGCTCAACCACCCAGGCATTCTGCTGCGGCACGACGCGCACACCCTTGGCGACGACGATGGCAATAACGACAAGAATAACGAATACGACCAAGTCCATTTGATTTCCCCCTGATTAATTGCCCAGTACCAGCGTATTACCCCTGACAGCCCGAATCACCATCGGCCGGGCGCTATCCACCTCGATGTTCTCAGCTTCGGCGTCCCACAGTGCGCCACGGTATTTAACCTGGCCATGGCCATCCTGCCAGGACTCGACCAAAACGGTCTGGCCGATGTCCATGTCCTGCACGGAAGATTCCGGATGTTCGGTATTTCGCTTCCAGTGGCGCAGCGCCACCGTACCCAGAACGGCGATCACGCCCGCAGTCGCCAGTTGCGCCACCATGCTGGCGCCAAGCCAGGCGGCCACGCCTGCGGCAGCTGCGGCCAGACCATACACCAGCAGATAAAACGTCCCGCTGGTCAATTCCACGCCCACCAGTACCGCCGCCAGAACCCACCATACGATATAAGCCTGCATCACCGCTCCTCACAAAATCACCGGCCGATTCGCCAATTCATCCGGATTATCCCCTGAAGAGGATACCTGGCCGGACAGCGGAAAATGTTGCGCCAGCAGTTCACTGGCCTGCCGGATGCCTTCCAATGCGCCCCGCTCGAACTCACCGCGCCGAAACGCCGCTTCCATCGTCCGCGCCACCGCGTCCCATTCACGCTGCCCGACCCGTGCCGCAATGCCGCGGTCGGCAACGATTTCGATGTCATGGTCGGCCAGCAGCAGATAAATCAGCACACCACTGTTGTGCTCGGTATCCCACACATGCAAGCTGGAAAACACCTCGATGGCGCGTTCGCGGCCGCTCATGCCGCACCATGAAGCCCCTGCGGGCAGGCTGTTCTCGATTGCGAAACGGATCTCGCCGCCGTGAGTGACTTCGCTTGCCTGGATCGCTGCCTCGATGGCATCGAGCGTAGTTCGAGGGAACGCCCGCCGCCATGCCCAGGGCGGCATGAACATATGTTTGAACACACGCTTGATGTTCACCATGAACCCGATGCCCCTCCGCCGCCAAATCCTCCCCCGCCGCCGCCACCGAACCCGCCGCCGCCCCCAAATCCACCACTGCCACTACTGGACCAGCCACTGCCATGTCGCCCCCCGCCGGCCACGCCAACGAAAACGAACACGGCAACGAACAACAACAGCGGCGTCAATCCCAGCAGCATCGCCCCCACGACACCGCTTCCAAGCGCCGAAATCCCGCCCGCAGCCGGACGGCTCATCAGCATGGCGAGCACCCAGCCTGCGGCCAGGCCGCCAACGATGAGCATGACAAAGGGGCCATCGCTCTCACTGCTATCCGTCGCGCCGGGCTGCGGCAATGGCTCGCCTTCGATCAGGCGCATCAGTTGCAGTACGCCGGCGTCGATGCCACCGTAATAATCGCCTGCCTTGAAATAAGGGGTGATGGTTTCGGCGATCACACGCTTGGCAATCGCATCCGGGATCGCCCCCTCCAGCCCGTAGCCAACCTCCAGCCGCAACGTGCGGTCATCCTTCGCAACAATCAGGATCACCCCGTCGTCTATTTTCGCGCGGCCGATTTTCCATTGCTCGGCGACCCGGATACCAAACTGGGCGATGTCTTCCGGCTGGGTGCTGGAAACAATGAGAACGGCAATCTGGCTGCCTTTCTTCGACTCGAATGCCGCAAGCCGATTTTCCAGCTCAGCCTGCTGGCTTGCGCTGAGCGTAGCCGTCAGATCCGTGACGCGGTGGGACAACTCAGGCACAGCAACCGCTGCCCAGACCGGGCATGCGAACAGCAACAGAAGGAAACCGAGGGCGGATCGCCCCCGGTTATTCAAAATGATCAAGCTTTATCAGTAGCCATGCGACAGGCTGCCGGAGGCACTGCTGTCCTTTGCCGGCGCAGTGGGCGCGGTAGAAGACCCACCGAAATCAACCTTCGGCGGCACCGCAATGGCGGCCTCGTTCTCAACCGTGAAGCCAGGCCTGGTTTGATAACCGAACAGCATCGCGGTGAGATTGGATGGGAAGGAACGCACCGTGACGTTATAGGTTTTCACTGCGGCAATATAGCGGTTGCGCGCAACCGTAATGCGGTTCTCGGTTCCTTCCAACTGCGCCTGCAAATCACGGAACAAACCATCCGCCTTCAATTGGGGATAGTTTTCCGCCACCAGCAGCAGACGTGAAATTGCGCTGGTAAGTTGCCCCTGCGCAGCAATGAATTTCTGGAACGCCGCTTCATCGTTGACCAGTTCGGGCGTCGCCTGAATCGATCCGACACGAGCACGCGCCTCCGTCACAGAGGTGAACACCTCCTGTTCGTGCGCTGCGTAGCCTTTCACCACGTTAACCAGGTTCGGCACCAGGTCGGCGCGCCGCTGATACTGGTTCAACACCTCAGCCCAGGTAGCCTTGATATCTTCGTCGGTGGCCTGCAGCGTGTTGTAGCCGCATCCGGAAAGAGCCAGCAACATGAATGTCGCGCTTACCCATTTGAATGCAATACGCCAATTGAACATGTCAACCTCCTGTGATTGTTATATGAGTTTAGTTTATGCCACCCCCCAGGTGGCGAACAGCGGGTCGGATTCGGCGAGCTTGCCGGCGTAGCGATCGTCCTTGGATCGCTTGAGACCGCGTTCGACATAAGTTTCCACCTTCTTGAAGCCCGCCCGCTTGATCAGCATGCCGATCCAGGCCATGCGCTCCATCGGATGTAGCTGCGTCCACAACTTGATCACCTTGGGCGGGAAATAGCGGTGCGACAGCGTCACCACGAACATGCCACCCGGCTTCAGCACCCGTTTGGCTTCGGCAACAATCTGGTGCGGGTGAGTCAGGTACTCGAACGATACCGTGCACACCACGGCATCGAAGCTGGCGTCCGGAAACGGCAGCGTAGGGTCGGCGTTGATGTCCTTGACGATACGCTCGGCAAGCTGCGGATTGTCGGCCAGTTCCTCGGCGTTCAACCCCAGGCCGACCGCGGACTGCACCGTGTCCGGCAGATGCGAGCGCCAGCCCGCCAGCAGGTCCAGCACTTTCGCATTCTCCGGCAGCACGGTGCGGTACAGCGCCTGGATGCGGCGCGCGCACACGGCGTCGACGTGGGTCACCTTGCGGGCGACCGAATAGAACTCGGTATCGGGGAATTCGTCCTCGCGGCTGAACGCGTCCGGCCCTTCGAAGTCGGTCGGCGTCTGCGTCTGGGTTTCCATGCCGCTCCATTCCAGCAGCTGCTCGACCTTGCCGACCGGCTCGGTCGACACATCGCTCTTGCCGCTGTCGATGCTGAAAATGCGGCCCTGTAGCGGGTGGCTGAAGTTGGCAAGGAAATTCGATTCATTCAGCTTCATCACGCGGAACATCGGACCGGGTGCATCGTCGGCACGCAGCAGTTGAGACGGATAGAAGCGTCCCTGCTTGAGCGGCGCAATGTCGCTGCGGAAAGCCTCATTCGGTATCTCGTGCTCGACCTTCGGGCCAACATCGACCTGTGCATCGACCGGCGGCGTGTCGCCCGGCATCCACACCACCACCTGATGGCGGCCAAGGTCGGAAAAGTAATTCACGCGAAAACGCAGCGCGGAATGCAGCAGTTTCATAAATCTATGGTTCCAAAAACAAAAAACGATCCGCGAAGGTGCGCGAAGAAAAACACTTCAGTGTTCTTTTGACTTTCTTCGCGTTTCTTCGCGTCCTTCGCGGATAAAAAAGATTCATAGCCCCTGCATCGTGCGCCGGGCGAGGCACAGGTCTTCCCACGCGCGCGCCTTGTCGGACGGGGTGCGCAACAAGTAGGCGGGATGATAGGTCACCACCAGGGGCACATTGCGGAACTGGTGCACACGCCCGCGCAGCCGGGCAATGGTCTCGTCGGTGTCGAGCAGGCTTTGCGCGGCGAAGCGTCCCAGCGCAAGGATGAGCTTGGGCTGAATGAGTTCGATCTGCGCCAGCAGGTAGGGCCGGCAGGCGGCCACCTCATCCGACTCGGGATCGCGGTTGCCGGGCGGATGCGATTTCAGCACGTTGGTGATGTAGACGTTATCGCCGCGTTTCAGGCCGACCGAAGCCAGCATGGCATCGAGCAACCTGCCCGCCTGCCCCACAAAAGGTTCGCCCTGTGCGTCTTCGTCCGCGCCCGGCGCCTCGCCGACGATCAGCCAGTCGGCATTGCAGTCGCCCACGCCGAGCACGCCCTGGGTGCGGGTGGAGGAAAGCTTGCAGGCCGTGCAATGGGCGACGGCTTCGGCAAGCGTATCCCAGGTGTAGCGGAGAGCGGAGAGCTGAGAGTCGAGAGCGGAGAGCGGAGAGGCGGGCGTTTCGCGCAGGCGCCAGACGGGGCCGATGCCCAGTTCGTTGAAGACGTCGTCGCGGCTCAGCATGTCAGGGCCTTTTTCATGATGAGCGCATCCTCGCGGCCGTCACGTGCCGGGTAATAGCCTCGCCTGATGGCCAGATCAACGAAACCGCTGCTACGGTACAAACCGATCGCGGCAGCGTTGGAAGTACGAACCTCAAGGAAAACGCTTTCCGCATGGTGATCGCAGGCGCGCCGCAGACAATGCTTGAGCAGATCGCGTCCGAGGCCGTGTCGTCTCCACATCGGCGCGACAGTCAGGTTAAGCAAATGCGCTTCGCCAGCCGCCACCATCAAGATGTAGTAACCGATGATTTCGCCTTCGGTCTCGCGCACCCACATGCTGTAGCCGGCATGCAGCGAATCTGCAAAGTTGCCCAGCGTCCAAGGATGATCGTAGCTCGCCAGTTCGATACGCTGGATGAGCGGCAGATCAAGCTCGGTCATCGGACGCAGACATTGTGTGATTTCGTAATCCGGAATGTTGGGCAAGGTATTCATGCGGACTTTCTCTGGCGACGCTCATCCACCGTCAGCGCCACTTTGTCACGCAGATAAAGGGGGGCAGCAAGCGCGGCATCCAGCCCCTCGCCGCGCGCAAATGCAGCCGCCGCGAGCGGCGCCATTGCCGCAGCATCGGGCATGAGCGTATCGTCGATGCGCGCAAGCCGTGCTGCCAGGCGCGGCCGCAAGATCTCGCCCAGCGCGGCAAAACCATTGCCCGCACCGACCCAGTCCCCCTCGTCCGGCACCGCAACTGATTCGGGCAGCGCCAGTTGCGGCTCGCTAACAACGTGCCAGCCTTTATGCTCTTCAGGGGATGCGCCCTCGCGCCGATAGGCCGCCCAGTAGACCTCGGCCATACGGGCGTCGAGCACCGTCAGAACCTGCGCGGCACCGGTCTGCTCGGCAATGGATTCCAGCGTGGAGACGCCGACCACCGGCAGATCGGCGCCGAGTGCCAGCCCTTGGGTCACCGCGCAGGCAATGCGCAGCCCGGTGAAAGAGCCGGGACCGGCGCCGTAGCCGATGCCATCCAGCTGGCGCAGTGCAAAACCGGACTCGCGCAGCAACTCGTCCACCATCGGCAGCAGGAGCGAACTATGGCGCTGCCCTGCCAGTTCCCGGCGCGCCTGGATGCGGCCGTCCAGCCACAGCGCGGCCGAGCAATATTCGGTGGAGGTATCGAGAACGAGCAATTTCATGGCCGCGATTTTAGCAGGCCGTTGGCGTACGCCGCGGGGCAGCAACGCGGCTTTTCGCAGCGTGCCTCACCGGCCCGCTATCGGTTGTCGCGATAGCTGACGCGATAAATCGCGCCGGCATGGTCATCCGACACCAGCAGGCTGCCGTCCGGCATCACCAGCACGTCGGCCGGCCTGCCCCAGGCAGAGTCGTCCTGCTGCCAGCCGGTCACGAAAGGCTCGTAGCTGACCGCGCGGTCGCCCCGCAGCCGCACCACGCTCACCCGATAGCCGGTTTTTCGGCTGCGGTTCCACGAGCCGTGCTCGGCGATGAAAATGGCATTGCGGTAGCGCTCGGGAAATTGCGTGCCGGTGTAGAAGCGCATGCCCAGTGCCGCCACGTGCGCCCCCAGGCTCTGCACCGGCGGCACGAACTCGGCGCAGCGCCGGGCGCGGCCGAATTCGGGATCGGCAAGCGTGCCGCCGTGGCAATACGGATAGCCGAAATACTGGCCGGGGCGGTCGACGCGATTGAGCTCGTCCGGCGGCGCGTCATCTCCCATCCAGTCGCGTCCATTATCGGTGAACCACAGCTCGCCGCTTTGCGGCTGCCAGTCGAATCCCACCGTGTTGCGCACCCCGCGCGCGACCACCTCGACCTTGCCGCTCGCCACGTGGAGCCGGCTGATGAGGGCGTATTTGTCCGGGTCGGGTTCGCAGATGTTGCACGGCGCGCCCACTGGCACATAAAGCTTGCCGTCGGGGCCAAAGGCGATGAATTTCCAGCCGTGGTGAGGGTCGCCCGGATAGGCGCTGCTGATCACCTCGGGACGCGGCGGATTGTTCAGGCGCGCCTCGATGTCGGTGAGCCGCAGGATGCGGCTGACCGCCGACACATAGAGGTCGCCGTCGCGGAATGCCACGCCCACCGGCAGGCTAAGTCCATCGGCAATGACCACCGGCTTGCGCGCGCCTGTGAGCGGAACCGCATAGACCTTGCCTGCGCGCATGCTGCCGACAAACAGTGTGTGCTTGCCGAGCGCCATCTGTCTTGCGTTGGGCACGCTGGCAAACAGTTCGATCTCGAATCCGGGCGGCAGCTTGAGGCTGGAAATCCGCAAGGGATCTGCCGCCGCCTGTGCCAGCCAGCCAAGCGCCATCGCAGTGAATACAAGCAGTCGCTTCATGACTTCCTCCTTCAAGGCTGCAGGGGAATCAGAATTTCGAAGCGCACACGCGACCACGGATCGCGCACCTCGGCCAGACGAACGATGCGGGCCGCCAGCGTCTGGCCGCTGTCCATGAAACGCGCGACGTCGGCATTCTCGCTGCGCGGCACATAGCCGATCTTGTGTCCCTGCCAGTCCACCCGCACCGCGCGGGCATCATGCGGATTGTCCGGCTCGCGAACCAGGGTGAGCGCGTCGCCCACCCGCATCCGCGGCCACAGCGTCCTGCCGGCGTGATACTGAAATCCGGCCAGCGGCGAATCCTGCAGCAGGATGTGTGCGGCGACCTGGGCATGAAGGGGCTGCCCCCATGCCCAGACCAGACACAGCAACGCCAGCCGACGACGCATGAGGGGTCCGAATCTCGTGTCCAGAATCAAACATTCTAGTGGCAAATCCGCCGCCCGATTCGTTCGAATCCGCAGATTTCAGGTTTACTTTTTCCACTGGACAAGCTGCCATCCGCTTGAGGTAGGATGAATGCGTCCTCATCCATTGACATCACACACCATGCCGAGAAAAGCTGCTGCCCAGACCAAATTGTTCGTTTTGGACACCAACGTGCTGATGCACGATCCCACCAGCCTGTATCGCTTCGAGGAGCACGACATCTACGTGCCGATCGCCACCCTGGAAGAGCTCGACCAGCACAAGAAGGGCATGACCGAAGTCTCGCGCAACGCGCGCCAGGCCAGCCGCTTCATCGACGAGATCGTCAGCACGCTCGACAGCATCGAGGACGGCGTGCCGCTCGCCGCCCACAGCCACAACGCCGCCACCGGAAAACTGTTCCTGCAGACCCAGGCGATCAGCGGCGACATCCCGATGAGCCTGCCGACGTCCAAGGTCGACAACCAGATCCTCGGCGTGGTGCTGTTCCTCTCGCGCCACCAGCCCAAGCGCCAGGTCATCCTGGTGTCGAAGGACATCAACATGCGCATCAAGGCGCGTGCGCTGGGGCTGCCCGCCGAGGACTACTTCAACGACAAAGTGCTGGAAGACACCGACCTCTTGTACGCCGGCCTGCGCGAACTGCCCGCCGACTTCTGGGACACCCACGGCAAGGGCATGGAGTCGTGGCAGGCCAACGGCCACACCTACTACCGCGTCAAGGGGCCGCTGGCAGCCGCCATGCTGCCGAACGAGTTCGTCTACCAGGAAGGCCCCAACCCGCTCTACGCCAAGGTGCTGAAGGTCGAGGGCAAGCAGGCGGAAATGGTCACGGTGCGCGACTTCAGCCACGCCAAGAACAACGTGTGGGGCATCGTCGCGCGCAACCGTGAGCAGAACTTCGCGCTCAATGTGCTGATGGATCCCGAGATCGATTTCGTCACCCTGCTCGGTCAGGCCGGCACCGGCAAGACCCTGCTCACGCTCGCCGCCGCGCTGGCCCAGGTGCTGGACAAGAAGCTCTACAGCGAAATCATCATGACCCGCGTCACCGTCCCGGTAGGCGAGGACATCGGCTTTTTGCCCGGCACCGAGGAAGAAAAAATGACGCCGTGGATGGGCGCGCTGGAAGACAACCTCGACGTGCTGAACAAGACCGACGACGAGGCCGGCGACTGGGGACGCGCAGCGACGCAGGACCTGGTCCGCTCGCGCATCAAGGTCAAGTCGCTCAACT
>DILD01000052.1 GCA_002424845.1 Thiobacillus denitrificans
GGGGGAGCATGGCTGTTGCTGCTTTAGCAGCTTACAGACATGGCCTACCCCTTGCGGGTGCTCCCACAACCCCCACCCTGGCCTTCAGCAAGTTTCCGCGTTCCTGCCGCGTTCCTGCCGCGTACCTGTGGGAGGGGCGCCCCCGCCGCGACTGCCCGCACCGCGCACCGGTCCGCAATCGGCCCGAGGGCGGGCCTCCCACAACCCCCCCTGTCTCGCGCAAACCGCTGCGTTTTCGCTGAGCGCCTTCCCCAACATGCCCGGCTTCATGGATAATTCACGCCGTTTCAATCATCCCGTGGACTATCCGGCTTGAAAACTCGTTGCTGGCTGGCGGCCGTACTGTTTCTTCTGGTGGCGCTTCCGCTTCAGGCGGCCAAGCCGGGTTCGCCGACCGCAAAACCCACGCAAGCCAGCGCCCCGCGCGATGTCAACGCGCTTTACCGGCAGGCGCTGATCGCGCTCGAACGCGGCGACCACGCCAGCGCGCGCGAGCAGCTGGAGCAGGTCGTGCAGGCGTGGCCCGACCACGCCGGCGCCTGGATCGACCTGGCGCTGGCCTGCCGGCAGGGCGGCGACACCGAAGCGGCCATCGAACATCTGGCCTATGCGCGGCAGCGTTTTCCGCTGCCCCCTCCGCTCGAACAGCAGATCGCGCTTTGGCAAAAGCAGTGGGAAGCGCCGCCGGCGGCGCACGCCAGCGACCGCTGGCAGCGCGAAATCCGCTTCGGCCTCGGCTACGACAGCAATGCCAACAGCGGCCTGGCCCTCAGCCAGATCAGCCTCAGCCTGCCGGGCGAAAGCCTCATCCTGCCGCTCGACCCCGACTACCGTCCGCGCGGCGACAGCTTCGCCCAGCTCGACTACCTGGCCTGGGGGCCGGCCTGGTCGGTCGAGGGGCGCAAGCTGAACCCCTTCGCGCTGGTGCGCCATCGCCAGAACGCGCACGAAAGCGACTACGACCAGAGCGACTTCCAGGCCGGCGTGGTGTATCCGTTTGCCCAGCATCCCGACAGCCACTGGCAGGCCACCCTCATCGCCCGGCACTACCGCCTGGGCGGACGCGCCCTCAGCAACAGCCAGCGCGTGATTCTTCAGCAACTGCGGCCGATGGGCGATTGCCGGCTTGCGCTGGGCGGTGAAATGGAAAACCGCCTGTATTCCAGCGTGTCCCTGGACGGCACGCAATTCTGGCTCGGCGGCAACTACGCCTGCAAAACCCGGCTCGGCACCCAGTTGAGCGCCCACCTGCGCCTGGGCCACGAAGTCCCCCACGACAGCAGCCGTCCGGGCGGCGGCCACAGCGCCCTCGAAGCCACCTTCCAGGCCAGCCATGCCTGGCCCGACGGGCGGCACCTCCTCGCAGCCTGGCAAATCGGGCGCGGCATCGACGACGACG
The DNA here is from genome assembly GCA_002424845.1 of Thiobacillus denitrificans. Taxonomy (GTDB): domain Bacteria; phylum Pseudomonadota; class Gammaproteobacteria; order Burkholderiales; family Thiobacillaceae; genus Thiobacillus; species Thiobacillus denitrificans_F. Next base: position 1,400 of record DILD01000052.1, read on the forward strand.
GCTACAGCCCCGTACTCGAAAACAACGCCAGCCGCCGCCTCACCCGCCACCACCTTCACGTCACCTTCAGCCAGCCCCTGCGGGAACGCTGGGACGCCCGCTTCAGCCTCGACCTGCAACGCCAGGAGGCCAACCTGCCCCTGTTCGAGCAGCGCGCCAACCAGGCCATGATCGGGCTCGCCTATCGTTTCGATTGATTCAGAGTTGTTCGTCGCAATGGCCCGCACCGCGCGCGCAGTCCTCAACTGCTCCCATTGTGGGAGGGGCGCCCCCGCCGCGATGGCCAGCACCGCGCAACGGCCAGCAATCGCCCCGAGGCGGGGCTCCCACAGCCCCCGCCCCAGCCTTAAGCAAGATTCCGCGTTCCCGCGATCCCTGTGGGAGGGGCGCCCTCGCCGCGATGGCCAGCACCGCGCAACGGCCAGCAATCGCCCCGAGGGCGGGCCTCCCACAGGTCAGTTCTCCATTCTCCACGCCGCGGGCTGTCGGTGACAAAATGACGCCAGACGCCTATACTAAGGATTGTTAACCATCGCATCCAGCAAGGGGGTTGCCATGCTCGCTCAAACAGGAAAACGACTGACCACGAGAATCACAGACCATGTGCAGGATAAGCTGCAAATGGCCGCGGACCTCGTAGGCGCAACGCTGAACCAGTTTGTCGTGCAGGCGGCACTGGAAAAAGCCGAGAAGGTCATCGAGAGCGAGTCGACGATTGTTCTGACGCGCAGGGAGTCGCTGAGATTGCTGGAGTTGATCGAGAACTCGCCGCCACGCAACGAGCGTTTCAATAAACTCATGACTGACTACCAAAAGGGGAATGCAGATGGCTCGGATTCTTCTGTTGAGTGGTCACCACGATAGAAACGTTTTTGACTGTGGAAATCCGACGCTGAATGCCTGGTTGGCCAATACGGCGGGCCAGCATCGTAAAAAAGGCATCTCGACCACATACGTCGCCACAGAGTCGGAAACCTCGACGATCATCTTTGGCTACTACTCGATCAGTGTCGCGGAGTTGCGAGCCAGCGAAGTGCCGCCCGAATGGAAGCGCAAGCTGCCTGACAGGGTTCCGGTGTACCGGTTGGGGCGTTTGGCAGTAAACCTTGCACATCAGGGAACAGGACTTGGCAGGCTTTTGCTGGCGAATGCCCTGTCCCGTCCGACAAGACTTGCGTCGGAGGTCGGAGGGGCTGGCGTAGTCGTTGACGCCAAGCCTGAAGCAGTTGAGTTTTATCAACGCTATGGCTTTGAGCAGATGGCGGACCATCCGCACAATCTGTTCCTGCCGTTTTAACCCAGCCCCGCTCTCAGCACCCGGTTTTTTTGCGGGTGAACGCCAGACTTGCCGGGCTGCCTTCCGCAACCAGACGGCCGGCCACAACGGGCGCTGTTGCGCCAGGCAGGCCATGATCGGGCTGGCTTACCGTTTCGATTGAGCGCGCGTTTCTCTGTGGGGGGCTGATGCGTCCCTTGTGGGAGGGGCGCCCCGCCGCGATTGCCGGCACCGCGCATCGGCCCGCAATCGGCCCGAGGGCGGGCCTCCCACAACCCCCTCCCTCCGCTCTCCACTCTCAGCTCTCCACTCTCCACTCTCCACTCTCCACTCTCCACTCTCCACTCTCCACTCTCCACTCTCCACTCTCCACTCTCCACGCCCGGTTAGCTCCGCACCTCATCCGCAAATTTTCTCAACGATGCGGCGCCACCCTCCAGATCGTAAAAGGCGTAAGGGTTGAGGAACTGACGGCCCCAGAACAGATTGCGGTCTACTTCGGATAAATTCGCTTCGGCGCAGACCGAATGCCAGTGGGCAGCGATGATGCGCATTTGCGCTTCAATCATTGCAATAGCCTGCTTTTCGGAAAGCAGAAAATGGTGGGCCGTTTTCAGGCAGGTGCTCAGGCGGCTCATGTTGTCATTGCCATGGATAAGCATGGCCTGGCCGGCTTCCTGCCCTGCCCGCCCTTGGGGGCAGATATCGTAAGCCGGGGTGAGCGTGAGCATGCCGCTATCCCAGAAGGCGGCGTGGTTGCGGGCATGGTCATCGGTATTGCCGCACAGGATGTTGAAGACCATGCGACCAAAGAGTTCATGCAGCGTGTCCTGCGCGTTTGTAAAGCGCTGGCGGACAATCTCGGCCAGATCCTGATAACTGGCATAGCGCGCCATCATTTCATCCAGGGCAAGGATAGTCAGAGCCGATACCATGGCCTTGCGCGCCCAGCCTGTCTTGGCCCGCTTTCGGTCGAATCGCTCGACAAGCAGCACATCCTTGCCCGAGGCGCGGGCCAGGGAGACGGGGGCAACCTTCAGCCCGGCAAGCGCGGCGAGGCGCATGGCGATGAACTCGGCCTTGACGACGCTGTAGAGGTCGTTCGAGGCGGAAAACTTGGCGACGTATTTTTTGTCGCCGTCTTCGATCAGCGCCTTGGGACGTGCCCCCCCGATAGCGCTGCCATGGTGCAGGGCCTGATCGAGTTCGGGGGTGAGCGGAATTCCCTTTTCAACGCGCTCGGCGGATTGCAGCAATTCATCAAGACTGGCGTTTTGCGCGGCGCGCGGGATGTACTCTGTCGGCGAAGCTTGGAAATCCAAGGCGCCGATGCGGTCGGAGCCCGACTCCAGCAGAAAGGCGAGTTCGGACAGGTCCGTTCGGTCAAGCTCGGCGCCCCTCACCCCGAATGTGCGGTTGAGGATGACGCGCCGCCCCCAGGCATCGGGGGCGGCATCGCGGATGCAGCCCGGCATGGACAGCCCGTCGAGCAGGGGCAATGTGCCGGATTTCAGCGGCAGTTCCGGTAGATAGATCGGGATAGCGTCTTGGCGCTTCAGGTAGGACTTGCCGTAGTTGAACGCCAGGCTTGCCGAACTGCCTTCCGCAACCAGACGGCCGGCCACGACGGGCGCTGTCGCGCCAGGCAGCCATATCCAGACATAGGCTTCCGTATAAGCATCAGAAGTCATCTTTTGCGGCCCTGGCGGGTTTGTGAATCGCCTTGGGCATCAGCGCGAGCTTGTCGTCGGCACGGGCGATCTTGCCGCTCAGCCGGCCGTCATCGGCGTCAAACAGATTGACCCCGACCAGGGTGGCGGCCTCGAACATGGTGCCGATTTCGACCTTGGGATCGCCTTTCTCGATGCGCTGCAGCGTGCCGCGCGAGATGCCGGTGCGTTCCGCCAGTTCAGCCGCGCTCAG
>DILD01000074.1 GCA_002424845.1 Thiobacillus denitrificans
GAGAAGAAGGCCCGTGTCGAAGACGCGCTGCACGCCACCCGTGCCGCCGTTGAAGAAGGCATCGTCCCCGGCGGCGGCGTCGCGCTGCTGCGCGCCAAGGCCGCTGCTGCTGCCGTCAAGGGCGACAACCACGACCAGGACGCCGGCGTGAAGATCGTGCTGCGCGCCATCGAGGAGCCGCTGCGCCAGATCGTCAAGAACTGCGGCGAAGAGCCCTCGGTCGTCGTCAACAAGGTGCTGGAAGGCACCGGCAACTACGGCTACAACGCCGGCACCAGCGAATACGGCGACATGGTGGCAATGGGCGTGCTGGACCCGACCAAGGTCACCCGCACCGCGCTGCAGAACGCCGCTTCGATCGCCGGCCTGATGCTGACCACCGACTGCATGGTGGCCGACCTGCCGGAAGACAAGTCGTCTGCCCCGATGGGCGGTGGCGACATGGGTGGCATGGGCGGTATGGGCGGCATGATGTAATTACCCCCTGCTCACGCAGTCCCAAACCCCGCTTCGGCGGGGTTTTTTTATGCCACAAAAAAACCCATGCCCCAAAACAATGCGCTCGCATAGGGCCAGCTTGACACAGGCGATAAACGGGCCGATAAAGAAGATACCTGTGTCCGGTATTCCTTATCCAGGGCCGGATAACCAGAACAACGAATAAAAGGAGCTGCGATGAATCTGTCCGGTATTCTCGTCATGACCCTCCCGGAAAACCTGCCGCGCGTGGTAAGCGATCTCAGCGCGCTTCCGGGCGTGGAAGTTCATCAGCAAGACCCGATCGGCCGCGTGGTGGTGGTGCTGGAAGCGGACAAGGTGCGCGAAGAAACCGATGGTCTGCGCCGCATTCAAGCCGTTCCCGGTGTGCTGATGGCCGAAATGGTTTTCCACTATTTTGAGGAAGACGACGAGGCCCTGTCCGAGTTGCCGCCCGAGATCGCCGTACTGCCCGGGCTCAACGCCTGCCAATAAATCAATAAAACCCTGCCGATTCAAGGAGACCGTCATGCCCGTCACCCGTCGTGAGTTCCTGAAAACCGCCGTCGCCGGCGCCACTGCAACCACCATGAGCATGCCCTTGACCCGGATGGCCGAGGCCGCGGTCCAGCAACTGGAAAAGGGCTGGCAGTGGGACAAGTCCGTGTGCCGGTTTTGCGGCACCGGGTGCGGCATCCTGGTCGCCACCAAGGGCGGAAAAATCGTCGCCACCAAGGGCGACCCGGATGCGCCGGTCAATCGCGGCCTCAACTGCATCAAGGGCTACTTCAACGGCAAGATCATCTACGGTGCGGACCGCCTGACCCAGCCGCTCCTGCGCATGACCGACGGCAAGTTCGACAAGAAGGGCAAGTTCCAGCCCGTCTCGTGGGAGACCGCCCTCGACGTCATGGAAGAAAAAATGCGCTGGGCGCTGAAGGAAAAGGGACCGGCCGGGCTCTCCATTTTCGGTTCCGGCCAGTACACCATCCATGAGGGCTACGTGGCGGCCAAGCTGATGAAGGCCGGCTTCCGTTCCAACAATCTCGACCCCAACGCCCGCCACTGCATGGCCTCGGCCGTGGTCGGCTTCATGCAGACCTTCGGCATCGACGAGCCGCAGGGCAACTACGACGACATCGAGCACACCGACACGGCCGTGCTGTGGGGCGCCAACATGGCCGAGATGCACCCCATCCTGTGGTCGCGCATCACCAACCGGCGGCTCACCCACGACAAGATGCGCGTGGTGAACCTGTCGGTCTACGGCAACATGTCGTCCGACATCGCCGACACCGAAATCATTTTCGCACCCAGCAGCGACCTGGCCATCCAGAACTACATCGCGCGCGAAATCCTCGCCCGCAACGCGGCGGACTGGGACTTCGTCAAGAAGCACACGGTATTCGCCACCGGCCCGTACGACATCGGCTACGGCTTCCGTCCCAAGAACGCCGACAAATTCGCCTCCGCCGCCGAAATGGAGACCTACAAGAACGAACAGGTTCGCGTGCTCGACAAGCACGAAGCCATCGCCCAGCGCAGGAAGGAAGGCGAGGCCGTGCCGCAGGCCAATGCGGCCACGCCGATGAAGGACTGGGCGATCAGCCTGGAAGACTTCAAAAAGGCGCTGGAGCCCTACACCCTGGACTTCGTGGCCGAAGTCGCCAAGGGCGATCCGGACGAGCCGATGGCGGATTTCAAGGCCAAGCTCAAGCTGCTGGCCGATTACTACTGCGACCGCAGCCGCAAGATCGTGTCCTACTGGACCATGGGCTTCAACCAGCACCAGCGCGGCACCTGGGTCAACGAGCAGGCCTATATGACCCACCTGCTGACCGGCCGCCAGTGCAAGCCGGGAGACGGGGCCTTCTCGCTGACCGGGCAGCCCTCCGCCTGCGGCACCGCACGCGAAGTCGGCACTTTCGCGCATCGCCTGCCGGCCGATATGGTGGTGATGAATCCGAAACACCGGGGCATCGCCGAAAAAATCTGGAAGCTGCCCGCCGGCACCATCAACCCGCAGATGGGCAGCCATTACGTCAAGATCATGCGCGACCTGGAGGACGGCCAGATCCTGTTCAACTGGACCCAGGTGAACAACCCCTGGCAGAACACCGCCAACGCCAACCACTGGATCAAGGCCGCGCGCGACATGAACAACTTCATCGTCGTCGCCGACGCCTACCCCAGCGTATCCGCCAAGGTGGCCGACCTGATCCTGCCCGCCGCCATGATCAACGAGAAGTGGGGCGCCTACGGCAACGCCGAGCGTCGCACCCAGGTGTGGCGCCAGCAGGTGCTGCCCCCGGGACAGGCGCGTGCCGACATCTGGATGATGCTGGAGTTGTCCAAGCGCTTTAAGTTGAAGGATGTCTGGGGCGCGCAAAAAATTCCCGGTCTCGAAGGCGGTCTGCCCGACGTGCTGCCCGGTGCGGTGGCCATGGGCTACACGCCCGAGTCGACGCTGTACGAAGTGCTGTTCGCCACGCCCGAGAACAAGAAAGTCAGATGGCCCGACCCCATCGCCAAGGGTCACGGCAACCACGTGGCCGATCTGCTGAAGGACGGCTGGTTCCCGGAGAAGGCGATGTTCGAGGAATACCGCCAGTTCGGTAGCGGCCACGCGCACGACCTGGCCCCCTTCGATATTTACCATCACGACAAAGTGCGTGGCCTGAAATGGCCGGTGGTGCAAAAGAATGGCAAGTGGGTGGAAACGCCCTGGCGCAACAACGAGCAATACGATCCCTATGTACAGAAAGGCATGGGCATCGACTTCTACGGCAACAACGGCAACGCCCTGGTGATGGGCGACCTGGACAAGCCGGGCAATCCTGCCACGAAGGTGGACATCTCGCACAAGGCCAAAATCTACTTCCGGCCCTATGCCTCGCCGGTCGAAAAGCCCGATGCCAATTTCGACCTGTGGCTGTGCACCGGACGCGTGCTGGAACACTGGCACTCCGGCACCATGACCCGGCGCGTGTCCGAACTGCACCGCGCCGTGCCGTCCGCGGTCTGCTGGATCAACCAGAAGGATGCCGACGCCAAGGGACTCAAGCGCAACGACCTGGTGTGGGTCGAGTCGCGTCGCGGCAAAGTCAAGGTGCGCCTGGAAACCGGCGGCCGCAACCGCGTGCCACGCGGGCTGGTCTACGTGCCCTGGTTCGATGAGGGCGTGCTGATCAACCGGGTGACGCTCGACGCGACCTGTCCGCTCTCGAAAGAGACCGACTTCAAGAAGTGCGCCGTGAAGGTCTACAAGGCCTGACTCCGCCTGCGGCCTTGCAGCCGGCAAGCGGCGATTGCCCTGCTTGCCGGTCGGCCGCAGCCCCAGCGCATTTCGACTGATCGAACATGTCCGTCAAGAACCCTGCCCGCCGCGACTTTCTGGTCAAGGCTGCCCAAGGCACCGCCGTGGCGGCCTGCGGCGGCCTGCTGTGGGATTACCTGCTGCGCCAGGAAGTACGCGCGCATCCTTACGCCCTACGGCCGCCGGGCGCGCTGGCCGAGGGAGATTTCCATGCTGCCTGTATCAAATGCGGGCAATGCGTGAATGCCTGCCCGTATGACACGCTCAAGCTCGCAGGTGCCGGAGGCGACATGCCGATCGGCACGCCCTATTTCACGCCACGCGAGATTCCCTGCTACCTGTGCCCGGACATTCCCTGCATGAAGGCCTGCCCCACCGGTGCGCTGTCGCCGGAACTCGAGGATATCAACGCGTCCCGCATGGGGCTGGCGGTGATCGACCTGGAGAATTGCCTGTCCTGGAAAGGACTGCGCTGTGAAATCTGCCATCGCGAATGTCCGCTGAAGGGCCGCGCCATCGTCCTGGAAGCCCACCCGCGCGGCATTTCCAAACATGCGATGTTCTTCCCCATCGTGCATTCCGATGCCTGCACCGGCTGCGGCATCTGCGAGAAAGCCTGCCCCACCACCGAAGCGGCCATCCGCATCCTGCCGCACAAGCTGGTGCAGGGAAAAATCGGCGACCACTATCGCCTCGGCTGGACCGAGAAAAGCGAAATCACCCAGGATTTCAAGCCCGGTGCCGCGACCGAATCCGGCGCGCCGCTCAAACCCGGGAAAAAAGCGCCGGGCGTGGATTATCTGAATGAGGGTGGGCTATGAGCGAGCTCCCCCAGCATTCAAGATCGGCCGCGGAGGCATCCATCGCGAAACTGCACGCACGCACGGGCATGTCGCGCCTGCTCGGCTGGCGTCACCTGGTGCTGCGCCGTCTCAGCCAGTTCGGCATTCTGCTGCTCTTCTTCGGGACCGCGCATTGGGGCTGGCAGGCGACCAAAGGCGTGCCGCTGCTGACAGGCAATCTTTCAAGCTCTGAATTTCTCGGTCTGATTCCCATGGCCGACCCTTTCGCGGTGCTACAGATTTTTTTCGCCGGGCACATCCTGAAAACGGAATCCCTCATCGGCGCCGCGCTGGTGCTGGGTTTCTACGCCCTGGTCGGCGGCAGGGTGTTTTGCGCCTGGGTCTGTCCGGTCAATGCAGTCACCGACCTGGCCGGGTGGATGCGCCAGCGCCTGCCCATTCCGACGCTGTTTCCGCTCAACCGCAACATGCGTTATTTCGTGCTGGCCACCGCGCTGATTCTGTCCGTCGTCAGCGGGGTGGCGGCTTTCGAGTGGGTGAGCCCGATTGGCATGACGCACCGCGGCATCATCTTCGGGATGGGGATGGGATTTCTTGCCCTGATCGCCATTTTCCTGTTCGACCTGCTGATTCTGAAAAACGGCTGGTGCGGCCATCTGTGCCCGATGGGCGCGTTCTGGTCGATGGTGGGGAAAACGGCCCAGATCCGCGTGCGTTTCGACAAGGACACCTGCACGCATTGCGGCGAGTGCGCCCGGGTCTGCCCTGAGCCGCAAGTCCTGAATCTGAAAAAACTCGAACAAACGGGTTGCGTCATCCCCGGCGAATGCAGCAATTGCGGTCGCTGCACGGATTTATGTCCGGAAGACAGCCTGCGTTTTGCCTTACGTCCGTTGATCCACCGCCCTGCTGTTCCCAAGGTCCGAGCGACCAGTCCCGAATAACCGACCCTCAGGAGGATGAAATGAAAAAACTTGTACTGACCCTTGCCGTGATGGCACTAAGCCTGCCGGCGGCAGCAGCGGATAAAGGGCTGACCGAGGAACAGATGGGCTTGTCCAGGACCAGCGTCAACATCGATCCGGACCCCGCCACGTTTGAATACAGTCAGGCCGACCCCTCCACCAGCGGCGTGTTGCCGCGCGCCTATCCGGGGGCCCCGCCCATGGTTCCGCACATGATCGCGGACCTGCTGCCCATCACGCGCGATTCCAACAATTGCGTGGCCTGCCACCAGCAACCCGACCAGGTCGGCAAGAAAAAGGTGAAGGGCGACCCCACCCCATTGCCCGCGTCGCACTACACCAGCGTCAAGAACAACGCCCTCAACATGGGCCGCTACAACTGCATCCAGTGCCATACGCCGCAGGCCAATGTGAACAACCTGGTGGGCAACACCTTCAATCGCAAGTAAGGCGTCGAACGGGTGCGCGCCTGTGCGCACCCTCGCCAGCCCGATGGCTGGCGTGCCGGGGCGTTACCGGCCGCCGCCCGGATTCAGGGCTTCGGTCAGTTTCAAGCCGGCGAGTTCGTGCATCGCGCGAGCCAGGTAATAGAGCACCGCCATCATCATCAACATGGATGGCAAGGCGATCATCGGGTAGCTCAACAGGGTCAGGCGCCCGAGTTCGGCATTGAACGCCTCGCTGCCCGCCGGACTGGTGACGATCCAGGTAGCCAGAAAATAATTCATCGCCGCGGAGAAGAAGAAGGTGCCGCCGAGCAGGCAGGTTGCGTTTTGCAAACGCCTGTCGAAATCACGCGCTGTTCCGCGCGCATCCAGTTGCTGTTGCACCCGCTCCACATCGATCAGCGCGGGCGTGTACAACAAGGTCTTCACCAGGGGGTAACGGGTGCGGGTGGACACCAGCACGGCCAGGCCGATCAGGCCGGGAATCGCGGCCTCCTTCACCGCCAGCCACCGGGTGTCGAGTTGCAGCAGGCCGATGCCGCCGGTGAGGAGAATGCTGACCAGACCCAGCACGGAGATGAAATTGATCTTGCGCTGTCCGATCAGGTCGAATGCGCCCCAGCCAAGCGGGAAGGCGAGCGCCAGCACGAGTCCGCCCACGACCCCCAGATCCTGTTCACCACTGAACTTCATCAGGATGATCGAAGGAATGACGATATTGATCAGCAGTTCGAGCAGCGGATTGGATTGACGGGGTTTGGACATAAGCGGATAGATGAAGTCTGAGTCTCATGACACTGACCGTGCACGGGTCAGTTGGTTTCAGCCGGTTGCGTAAGCCTGGCCCGGCATTTTATCGAATCCGCGCCCGCCTCGTTGTTCTTTGCGTGTTACGGCGGATGCACGGTAAATTACGAAACCCCGCTGCCCACCGACATTGCCATGGCCCATACCATCCCGCTCGCCAACAGCCTTCACCGTGCCACATTCGACGCCCTGCGGCGGCAGGCGCCGTTTGCCGCCATGCGCGAGGAAGCGGTGCTGTGGCTGGTGCAACGCCTTTCGGTGGCCTATTTTGCGAACGGCGCCGTCCTGCTCGATCCGGCCGAATCCTCCCCCGACTCCCTGTTCATCATCAAACAGGGCACGGTCAGCGGCGACACGGCGGAAGGCCAGACGGTGCTGCAACTGGCCGCGGGCGAGATGTTCCCGCTCGGCGCCCTGCTCGCCGGGCGCGGCGCGGCCAACCGCTACGTCGCGGCAGCCGATACCTTCTGCTACCTGCTTCCCGCCGCCGACTTCCATGCGCTGCTGGCGATGAGCACCGAGTTCAACGATTTCTGCACGCGCCGCATCGCCAGCCTGCTGGAAGAGTCGCAGCGTGCCGTGCAAGCGGAATACGCGCTGGCGCTGGACGATGACAGCCGCTTCGCACGACCGCTTGCCAGCCTGATCCGCCGCGCGCCGCTGGCGACCCTGTCCGGCACGCCGCTGTCCGATGCGCTGGCGGCGATGGAATCCGCACGGGTCGGCTCGGTGGTGATCACGAACACCGCCGGGCAACCGCTCGGCATTCTCACGCTGAAGGACGTGCTGGCTCGCGTCACGCTGGCCGGCGTGCCGCTCGCCACACCGATCGACCAGGTGATGACCCCCGACCCGGCCACGCTCGATGTCAACGCGCCTGTAGCCGATGCGCTGGTGCTGATGGCGCGCCAGGGCATCCATCACATCCCCCTGATCCAGGCGGGCAAGCTGGTCGGCGTGGTGTCGGAGAAAGACGTGTTCGCCCTGCGCCGCCTGTCGGTGGAAGGCATCACCGCTGCAATTACACGCAGCGAAGACCCCGCCCGCCTGCCCGCCCTGGCGCACGATATCGGCGATCTGGCGCACAGTCTGCTGGCGCAGGGGATGGATGCGGAAAACCTCACGGCCATCATTTCCAGTCTGAACGACCGCCTCACCGAGCGCATCGTCACGCTGGAAAGCGAATCCGATGCCACGCTCGGCGGGCTGCGCTGGTGCTGGCTGGCACTGGGTTCGGAAGGCCGCATGGAGCAGACGCTTTCCACCGACCAGGACAATGCACTGATCTTCGCCGAAGCAAGCGCTGCCCAGCGCGATGCGCTGCTCGCTTTTGCGCAACGCGTGAACAATCGGCTCGACGCCTGCGGGTTTCCGTTGTGCAAGGGCGACATCATGGCAAGCAACCCCAAGTGGTGCCTGTCGCTGGCCGACTGGCGACAGCAGTTCACGCAATGGATCGACCACGGCAGCCCCGAAGCCCTGCTCCACGCCAGCATTTTTTTCGATTTCCGCCCGCTCACCGGCGATGCCGCGCTGGCGCTCGACCTGCGTGCCTGGCTCAACCACGCCGCGCAAAAGAATCCGCGCTTCCTCCATCAAATGGCCGGCAACGCGCTGCGCAACCGCCCGCCGCTCGGGCTGGTGCGCGATTTCGTACTGTCCGACAACGACGCTCACCCCCACACCATCGATCTCAAGCTCAACGGCGCCACGCCCTTTGTCGACGCCGCGCGCATTTTTGCGCTGGCGGCCGGCAGTCCGCAAACCAACACCGCCAAGCGACTGCGGGAAGCCGCCCACGCATTGCACATTCCCGACACCGAGCTGGCGGACTGGAACCGCGCGTTCCACTTTCTACAACTGCTGCGCTTGCGCCATCAGCATGGGCAGCAACGCACCGGCACCCTCCCCGACAACCACCTCAACCCTGACTCGCTCAACCCGCTCGACCGTCGCATCCTGAAAGAAGCGCTACGCCAGGCACGCAAGGTGCAAACCCGTCTGGCGATGGATTACAAGCTGTGATCTGGCCGTTTTCCAAACGCACGCTGCCCGGCCTTGATGACGCCGGCAACAGGCGGCGTGCGGCGCTGATCCATCAGACCTTCGATCTCAAACAAGCGCTGACCGATATGCGCTGGTGCGTGGTCGACACGGAAACCGGCGGTCTCGACGCGCAAAGCGATCCCCTGCTCTCGATCGGCGCGATCTCGATCGAACACCGCTGCATCGCGCTCGACCACAGCCTGGAAGTCGGACTCGCGCAGGCACAATCGACCGCGGCCTCGAATATCCTGATCCATGGCATCGGCGGCAGCGAACAGCGTGCCGGCCAGCCGCCGCACGAGGCCTTGCTGTCCTGGCAGGAATTTGCCCGGGACACCCCGCGGGTGGCCTTTCACGCTGCGTTCGACCAGACCGTGTTGCAGCGTGCCGAGCGTGAGTATCTGGGATTGTCGATCGCCGCCCCATGGTTCGATGCGGCCGTCGTCGCGCCGCTGCTGTTCCCCGACGCGGCCCCGCACTGCCGTCACCTCGACGACTGGCTGAACCGCTTCGGGATTGCCGTATACGCGCGCCATGGCGCACTGGCCGACGCCTACGCCACCGCCGAGCTGTGGCTGGTGCTGCTCGAAGCGGCCCGGCGCGAAAAAATCGCCACGGCGCACCAGCTGCGCAACCTGCTGCGTGCACGCCGCTGGCTATCGGCAAATTAGCGTTCGCTAATCTGTTTGTCGGCTACATGACAAATCCTTACACTCCGCGCACGCGCAAAAAGTTTCGATAAAGCGCGCTATTCATTCACGCTCAAGGAGGAATGCCATGCAATTGTCGGAGAAACATCAGGAGTACTGGCAAAGGAACCTGCGAATGACCGCAGTGTTGCTCGCCATCTGGTTCGTGGCGACATTCGTCGTCATCTATTTCGCCCCCCAGCTCAATGAAATCGTCATCATGGGTTTCCCCTTCGCCTTCTACATGGGCGCCCAGGGTTCCCTGATCATCTATGTCCTGATCATCTGGTTCTACGCCCGGCGCATGAACCAGCTGGACAATGAATACGGCGTACAAGAGGGAGAAGAATAATGACCGCAGTCACACAGAGCCAGTTCTTCCAGCAACTGAAGAAGTACTACACCTTCTATACCGGCGGCTTCATCGCCTTCGTCATCGTGCTGGCCATCCTGGAGCAGATGGGCCTTCCACCCAAGTGGATCGGCTTCATCTTCCTCGGCGCGACCATCGCCCTGTATGCCGGCATCGGCATCATGTCGAAAACCGCCGACGTCTCGGAATACTACGTCGCCGGCCGCCGCGTTCCTGCCATATTCAACGGCATGGCAACCGGCGCCGACTGGATGTCGGCCGCGTCCTTCATCGGTATGGCGGGTACCCTGTACCTCGCCGGCTATGACGGCCTCGCCTTCGTGTTGGGCTGGACCGGCGGCTATGTGCTGGTGGCACTGTTTCTCGCGCCCTACCTGCGCAAGTTCGGCCAGTTCACCATCCCCGACTTCCTCGGTTCGCGCTACAACGGCAACCTGCCCCGCACCATCGGCGTGATCGCCGCCATCATCTGCTCCTTCACCTACGTGGTGGCGCAGATCTACGGCGTCGGCATCATCACCGCCCGCCTCACCGGCATCGAGTTCCAGTACGGTGTGTTCCTCGGTCTGGCCGGCATCCTGGTGTGCTCCTTCCTCGGCGGCATGCGCGCGGTGACCTGGACCCAGGTCGCGCAGTACATCATCCTGATCATCGCCTACATGATCCCGGTGGTGTGGCTGTCGGTGGCTCACACCGGCAACCCGGTGCCGCAGATCGCCTACGGCCAGGTGCTGCAGCAGGTCACGCAGCTGGAAAACGAGTTCAACAACGCCGAGACCACCAAGGGCGCTGCCGAAGCCTCGGCCCGCGCGGCGTTCAAGGCACAGCAGGACTCGTTCGAAGCCAGGATCGCGGCGCTGGACGAAGCCGTGGCCGCCGGCACCGGCGATGCCTTCCTCGAAGCCCAGCGTGCGGAAGCCGGCAACCCCGACGACTTCGCGGCGACCACCGACGCACTCAAGGCGGCGTGGAAGAAATCGGCTGACGGCGCCAAAGGCAAGACCGGTCCGGTCTCGGCCCACGCCACCGCGTTTGCCGGCAAGGGCGCTGAAGCCAAGGCCCGGGCCAACCCCGACGCGACCGAAGCGGACATTGCTGCCGCGAAAGCCGAAGACCAGGAAGCCTCCAACATCAAGCGCCGCAACTTCATCGCGCTGGTGCTGTGCCTGATGGTCGGTACCGCTTCGCTGCCGCACATCCTGATGAGGTACTACACCACGCCGTCGGTGCGTGATGCGCGCAAGTCGGTGTTCTGGTCGCTGTTCTTCATCTTCCTGCTGTACTTCACCGCGCCTGCGCTGGCGGTGCTGGTCAAGTTCGAGGTGTACAGCAACCTGGTCGGCTCGTCGTTCGCGGCGCTACCCGCCTGGGTAGCGAACTGGTCGGCGGTGGATGCGACCCTGATGAAGATCGTCGACATCAACCTGGACGGCATCGTGCAGCTCGCCGAAATCACCATCGGCGGCGACCTCATCGTGCTGGCCACCCCGGAAATCGCAGGCCTGCCCTACGTGATCTCGGGCATGGTGGCCGCGGGCGGTCTGGCTGCTGCGCTGTCGACGGCCGACGGCCTCCTGCTGACCATCGCCAACGCGCTGTCGCACGACGTCTACTACAAGATGATCGACCCGAAAGCCTCCACGGTTCGCCGTCTGGCCATTTCCAAGGGCCTGCTGGTGCTGGTGGCGCTGTTCGCCGCGTACACCGCTTCGCTGAAACCGGGTGACATCCTGTTCCTGGTCGGCGCGGCGTTCTCGCTGGCAGCCTCGGCGTTCTTCCCGGCGCTGGTGCTCGGCGTGTTCTGGAAGCGCGCCAACTACCTCGGCGCAGTCGTCGGCATGCTCGCCGGCCTGGGCGTGTGCATGTACTACATGGTCATCACCTACCCGTTCTTCGGTGGCGTGGCAGCGAACCAGTGGTTCAGCATCGCCCCGATCGCCGCCGGCGTGTTCGGCATGCCGATCGGCTTCATCGGCGTGATCGTCGGTTCGCTGATCTCCAAGGCGCCCAGCCTGGAAATCCAGCAACTGGTCGACCACGTGCGCTACCCGAATCTGGTGGGCGACATCGACACCCGCGCAACCTGATCGTTGCACCCAGCGCGCCTTCGGGCGCGCAAAAAAAGCCAGCCCCGCGGGGCTGGCTTTTTTACGTCCCCGACACTCAGCCCAGTCGATGCGCGTAGTCGCTGCGTTCCGCATCGTGAATCAGCCGCTGCGCAGTCTGCGGATCGTACGACAGCGTGTGCTCGATCGCCGCCGTCACCTTGTCCGGCTCGTTGCAGTGATGCCACGCCATCCCCAGTGCATACCAGGCCAGACCGTTCATCGGCTGCAATTTGCCGGCCTCGGTCAGCGCCGCCGCGGCGTCCCGGTGGCGACCGTGCCGCGCATGCAGCATGCCCAGCCCATACCAGGCACGATCATTTTTCGGATTCAATTCAGTCGCCCGCAGAAACGCTGCGATCGCCGCGTCGTCCATGCCGCCCTTATCGCGCGCGTAGGCAAGATTGAACCAGGTATGTGCGTCGTCCGGCTCAAGTTCAACCGCGCGTGCCAGCCAGGCCTCTGCCTCCGCCCAGCGCTCTTGTTGCGCCTCCAACCAGCCCAGCGTACGCAAGGTTTCCGCATGATTCGGGTCGGCAGCAAGGCTGTCGCGATACGCGTCCAGCGCGCGCTCGCGCTGGCCCAGCATGTTGAGAAACATGCCCCGCAGGCCATGTCGCACACGGTCATAATTCATCGTGGTATCAATTCAAAGTGGAATCAGCGCACATTGTCATGGCCGGGCGACAGCCTGACAAGCTGCGTTAGAATCACCCATTCGTTTCAGGAACCCTCGCCATGCCGCTCGACATTCTGCTGGTCTCCATTCTGCGCGCCCTGGTTGAAGTCGCCGGCTTTGCCCTGCTTGGGCAAGGCGTGCTGGTTCTGCTGGCCGGAAAATATCGCGAGCAAAACATCTTTTATCGCGCGCTGCGCACCATCACCCATCCCGTCGTGCGGGCCGTGCGTTTCATCACCCCACGTTTCATTCTCGATGTCCACGTGCCAGTGCTCACCTTCTTCCTGCTGTTATGGCTATGGTTCATGCTGGCATTCGCCAAACGCCACCTGTGCGGCCTGCATGGACTGGCGTGCTAAATCCGTTGGCCCGAGTTCCAGCTTGACTTGGGCCGCTCTAACCGGTTAAATTGCGCCCTCTTTTGGCCAGTTAGCTCAGTTGGTAGAGCAGCGGATTGAAAATCCGCGTGTCCTTGGTTCGATTCCGAGACTGGCCACCAGTATTCAGCGCGGCCCCCAGAAATGGGGGCCGTTTTCATTCCCGGCGAGCGTGTGCGCACACGCTGGACAGTGCCACCAGCGCCCGTGCCTGGGCTTCGCAGGCGTCGCGCGCGTGTATATCCAGCGAGGCCGTCCAGGCTTCCGGCAATGCGGCCTGTCCATAATGCGCGCCGGCCAGCATGCCGGCGATGGCGCCGGTGGTGTCGGCGTCGCCACCCTGATTGACCACGGCGATCAGACATTCTTCGAAGGAGGCGGTGGTGAAAAAATGATGGAAGACGGTGCGCAGGGTGTCGACTACATACCCCGAAGCCTGGCCGTTGTAGTGGTTGAAGCGGAAATTGGGGTGGATCCGGATCAATTCGCGGGTGATTTCATGCAGCACGACCTTGTCGGCGCCGAGAAGCGCCCGGTGCAGCATGCGACCGATGCTCAGGCAGGCGCTGTCGGAAAGGGGATGGTGGTGGGTGAGACGGGCCTGTTCGAGGGCACAGCGTTGCAGACGCTGGTCATCCCCCAGGGTAAAGAAAGCGACCGGCGCCATGCGCATGACCGCTCCGTTGCCGGCGTCCCATTCGTTGCAGGGGGTTTCGAGGACGCCGTTGAGCAGGTAGTTGCGGATACCCTTGCGGCAGGTGGAACCGATATCGATCGGCTTGCCCTTCATCCAGGCGACAAAGTTGTCGGCGATTCCCCGCAGATCCCAATCCCTTGCGGTGATCAGGGCGCGGGCGATGCACAGGGACATTTCCGTGTCGTCGGTCACATGCCCCGGCTTCAGGCCAAGCCAGCCACCGCCACGGATCTTGC
>DILD01000002.1 GCA_002424845.1 Thiobacillus denitrificans
GAGAGGGGAGGAAAGTCAAAACCAGTGCGGGGATGATGCGGCGGTTCGTGTACTTGGGTGAGGACGCCCAGGATGAGACTCACTGCGAAGCAGTCGATCTGGTTCGCAACGCTGCGCATAGTCAAACTGGTTTTGNNGGGAAGAAAGTCAAAACCAGTTTGACGGTGAGCAACCGTCGCGAACCGGATCGAGGGCTTCGAAGTGAGGCTCCCCAAGCATACAAACCGCCCCGTCATTACTGGCCTGGTTTTGACTTGTCGCCCCTCTCAGTCCGGCAGGCTCGATTTCCGGGGTTTCGGGGCTGAGCGGGGTCGCCTTTTCTTGGGTTACTTTCTTTTGGCGAGACAAAAGAAAGTGACTAGCCGCCGGGCTACCCCCGGCCAACGGGACTCAACTAACTACACACTTAACTACTCGGACGTGCTCCGCGCCAACCCCTCACTGGATTGCTTCGCTTCGCTCGCAATGACCGGCAAAGCCTCATGCGAAGCAAAAAACCGCTCCACCACCTCCATCTTCCTCGTCCGCGTCATCGCCGGCAGCGCATTCAGCAACAAGCGCCCATACGGCTTCTCCGCCAGCCGCGTGTCACAAATCATCAGCACCCCGCGATCGGTCTCGGTGCGGATCAGCCGCCCCGCCCCCTGCTTCAGGCTGATCGCCGCATGCGGCAATTGATAATCCATAAACGGCTTGCCGCCGTTCTTCTCGGCCTGGGCAATGCGCGCGGCGACGACCGGGTCGTCGGGCGGCTGGAACGGCAGCTTGTCGATGATGACCACCGACAGCACGTCGCCGGGCATGTCGACGCCTTCCCAGAAGCTCTGGCTGCCCAGCAACACGGCGTTGCCGGCTTTCTGGAAGCGCGCGAGGAGCTCGTTTTTCGGCGCGTCGCCCTGCACCAGCAGCGGATAGTCCCAGCCGCGAAACTTGAACGCATCGGTCAACAGGCCGCGCGCCTTGTCCAGCGCACGCAGGCTGGTAAACAGGATGAAAGCGCGTCCCTGGCTGATTTCCAGTACCGGCAGCGCAGCCTCGACCACGGCCTCGGTGAACTCGGGCGTGTTCGGCGCAGGCAAACCCTGCGGCACGTAGAGCACGCCCTGGCGCGGGTAGTCGAAGGGGCTGTCGACGCACAGTGTTTCCGCCTCATCAATTCCCAGCCGCGTCTTGAGGTGGGTGAAGTCGCCGCCTACCGACAGCGTGGCCGAGGTGAGGATCCACGCCTGCGCGCGTTCGGTGAGTTTGGCGCCGAACATCGCGCCGACCGACAGGGGCGTGGCGTGCAGCAGCAACGAACTCATCGTGGTCTCCAGCCAGCGCACGCGCGGATTGTCGGGGTCGTCGTCGCGCTGCCAACTGGCCAGGATGGCTTGCACGCCCAGCGCCCGCTCGAAGCAGTTCTTCAGGTCGGCGTCGCGCTCGGCCTGGGTTTCCAGCAGCTTGGTCGTTTCGTCGAGCGCCGCGCTCATGCTCTTCAGCGCATCCGGCCATTTGTCGTAGCGTGCGAGTTCCGCCGCCGTCGCCTTGACCGGGTTCTGCGGGAACGCCAGGCGCAGGTCGCGCGCGGCCTTGGAAAGATCCTCCGCCGCGCGGCGCAGCGCAGGGAAGTCGCCTGCCTTCACCGCGGCCAGGCGCTTGGTGTCACCGGCCAGATCCAGCAGTTGCGCGGTGGACAGCGTCTCGCCGAAAAACTGCGCGGCGGTTTCGGCCAGCTGGTGCGCCTCGTCGAGGATCACGGTGTTGCAGGCGGGCAAGAGTTCGGCGACGCCTTCATCCTTCAGCCACAGGTCGGCGAAGAACAGATGATGATTGACCACCACCACTTCGGCCTCGAGCGCGGCTTTACGCGCGACCATCACGAAGCAGTCCTTGAAGTGGCTGCATTCGCTGCCGAGGCAGGTGTCTCGGCTGGAGACGGCGTAATGCCAGGCGGTCGCATCCTCGGGGATGCCTTCGGCCTCGGCGCGGTCGCCGCTGCTGCTGGTTTCGGCGAAACGGGCGATTTTTTGCAGCCACGCGGCATCGTCGCGGTGGGCGAAGCGGCCGTCGCTCAAATTGCGTTGCAGGTGGTGATGGCAAACGTAGTTGGCGCGCCCTTTCAACAGGGCCACCTTGACCGGCGACTTCAGCGCGCGGCGCGCGACGGGCAGGTCGCGATGGAACAGCTGGTCCTGCAGCGCCTTGGTCCCGGTGGAAATCACCACCTTGCCGCCCGACAGCAGGGCGGGAATCAGATAGGCCAGGGTCTTGCCGGTGCCGGTGCCGGCTTCGGCCAGCAGCACGCTGTTGTCGGCAACGGCACGCTCGACTGCCTCGGCCATGGCCAGTTGCTGCGGGCGCGCACGCCAGCCCGAAAGCACCGTGGAACAGGCGCCATCAGGCGAAAAGATGAGTTTCAGGTCAGGCATGTTGGGCGGCGATTTACAGCGTGGAGTGTACCACCCGCCCCAGGCCCGACCTTTGCGCCCTGGCCAATTTCCAGGTGCAGCGTCCCTGTGGAAAAGTCCGTCCGTATGCGGGGAAGCCTCAGTGTTTGCCCGAACGCCAGATGGAAAAAATGATCCAGAGGCTGTTGAAGAACGCGATCAGGAACCCAACCAGGCCAAAAAACGGCAGGCCGAATAACTGGGGGCCGCCCTCGACGGTCATGATGATGCTCGACCCCACCACCAGCGAAGCGGTCAGGATGCCCATGGTCAGCCGGTTGCTGGCCCCGTCCAGTTGATGTCCGAAATGATCCAGCCGTTTCAGGTCCAGATCAATTTTCATCTTTCCACGGCGCGCGACCCGTAGCAGGTGGCGCAGGTCACGCGGCAAATCGGCAAAAACCTCCAGCGTGTCGCGCAGGCTCTTGCGACCGCGCGCAATGAGGGCTTGCGGCGTGTAACGCTGCTGGATGATGCGTTCCACAAACGGCGTCACATGGTCGACCATATGGAACTCGGGGTCGAGTTGTTGCCCCAAGCCTTCGAGCGTGATCAGCGTCTTGAACAACAGGATCAGATCAGCAGGCAACAACAGATCGTTGTCGCGCATCATGCTTGTGATGTCATTCAGCAGGTCGCCGACCTTGATGTCCTTCAATTCCAGGTTGTCATAGCTTTGCAGCAACTCAGTGACATCGTAGGCCAGGCGCTCCTCATCAATCATTGAGTCGCCGCTCCATTCGAGGAACACTTGCAACAAACCCTGCTCGTCTTTGGCAACAAGCGCATGCAACAGATCGACAATCTGGTTGCGGCGGGAAGGCGTCAGCATCCCCACCATACCGAAGTCGATCATGCCGATGCGGTTTTCAGGCAGAAAGAACACATTCCCCGGGTGTGGGTCGGCATGGAAATAGCCGTGTTCGAGCACCATGCGCAACACCGTGTTGGCCCCTCGTGCGGCCAGTATCTGCGGATCCAGCCCATTTGCACGCAAGGTGTCTGGTGTTACGCCTGACAGCCCAACGAGTTCTTCCTGCACATTGACCCGGTCACTGGTGAATTCCCAGAACACACGCGGTATCTGCACCAGCGGATCGTCAGAAAAGTTTCGCGAGAACTGGTCAATATTGCGCGCTTCCTTGGCCAGATCGAGCTCGCGGCTCAAAGCACGGCGGAATTGCGAGACGATTTGTACGGGATCGTAGCGTCGGGACTCCGGCACTTCGCTCTCAAGCAGTTTTGCTGCGTGCTCCAGAATCCGAAGATCAGCCTGAATAATGCTTTCGATGCCCGGGCGACGCACCTTGACCACCACCGGGGTACCATCCTTAAGGGTGGCACGGTACACCTGCGCAATGGATGCAGCGGCCAGCGGAACCGTATCGAACTCCGCGAATACCTCAACCGGGTCTCCCTTGAGCGCAGCCAACAGACTGGGATGCAACACCTCATATGGCACTGCCGGGACATGGCTATGCAGTTTTTCGAATTCGGCGATCCAGTGCGGCGGGAACAAATCCACCCGGGTGGAGAGAAGCTGGCCGAGCTTGACGAAGGTAGGCCCCAGTTCCTCAAGTGCACGGCGAATGCGCACTGGCGCATCCAGTTGGCTGATCTCGCTCGTGCTATGCCAGTGCAACACGCGGCCTGCACGCTCCAGCACACCACTGATGCCGAGGAGGCGTACCAGATCCCCCCAGCCATATCGGATCATGACCGCAGCGATTTCATGAAGTCGTGGCAGATCGCGCACAACTGAAATGGTTTCCCAAAGCATGGCTGATTCTGGAGTTCGTAATGTCGCGAGTCTAGCCCGGAAACCGGCTGAATGCCGGCTGCAATTTCAACAACCTGACGGCCGCACTGTCATTCAAGCACTTCCGGGATCACATCTGGCGTAGTACCCGACAGGATGCCTGCGCCTGAGCAGATGTTTTATCCTTGCTCATGATGCTATGCTGGCAACTCAATAGCGCACCCGGCCCGTCGTTTCGACTATAGATGCAGATCGCCATTTCGATGAGACTTGTTCTGCTGCTGGCCTTGTTGCTGCCGCAACCCGCACGCGCTAATCCTGTCGACAACATTCCGATGTATGCCATTAGTCTGGTAGGCAGCCCGTATCGCCTTGGAGGCACCTCCCCCCAGACTGGCGTGGATTGCAGCGGCTTTGTCGGGCATGTATACAAAACGGTCGCCGGAATCCAGCTGCCGCGTGACAGCCTCATGATCAGCGAATCGGCCCAAGCGCTTGCGCAAGATGCGCTTCTTCCTGGCGACCTTGTGTTTTTCAACACCCTCGACCGCCCGTTTTCACATGTCGGCATCTATCTTGGGGATGGCCGTTTTGTTCATGCGTCCAGCAGCCGCAGTGGCCGTGTCATGATCTCCCGCCTTGAAGATGCTTACTGGCGTGAGCGCTTTGATGGTGCAAGGCGCATCCCTTCCAGCATCACTATCCAGACTGCCCGCGTCGAACTTGAATGATCTGTTTGTCTGATCGACCTGCCCTGCAAAAATATTATTGATAACCATTATCATTTGCAGTAAGATCGTATTCATTGAATCCTGACCGAAAGGCCACATCATGAAACGGACGCAGACAAAACTGCTCGCAAGCCTCGCCCTCACCGCATGGATTCTGCCCGCTCTGGCGCAGGATATCGTGGTGTATTCCGCGCGCAACGAACAACTCATCAAGCCCTTGTTCGACGCCTACACCCGCGACACCGGCGTACAGGTCAAATTCATCACCGACAAGGAAGGACCGCTGATGGCGCGCCTCAAAGCCGAGGGCAAGAACACGCCGGCAGATGTGCTACTCACGGTCGACGCCGGCAACCTGTGGCAGGCTTCGGAAGAAGGCCTGCTGCGTCCGATCCGGTCGAAAACCCTGGAAACCAACGTGCCGGCCCATCTGCGCGATCCGGGAAATGAATGGTTCGGCCTGTCGGTGCGCGCCCGCACCATGGTCTACAACACTCAAAAGGTGAAGCCGACCGACCTGTCGACCTATGAAGACCTGGCCCATCCGAAATGGAAAGGCCGGCTGTGCCTGCGCACGTCGAAAAAGGTCTACAACCAGAGCCTGGTGGCGATGATGATCCACGAATACGGCGAAGACAAAACCGAGGCCATGGTGCGCGGCTGGGTCGACAACCTGGCTACCTCGCCCTTCCCCGACGACACCAAGGCAATGGAAGCCGTTGCTGCGGGACAATGCGACATGACCTTGGTCAACACTTATTACTTCGGCCGCCTGATGGAGAAAAACCCAAACCTGCCGCTGGCGATTTTCTGGCCCAACCAGAACCTGAAAACCAAGTCCGCTGGCGTCCACGTCAACATCTCCGGAGCGGGTGTGACGCGCCATGCCAAGAACCCGGCCGGCGCGCAGAAGCTGATCGAATGGCTGTCGTCCGACAAGGCGCAGAACCTGTTCGCCGATGTCAATCTGGAATACCCGGTTAACCCCAAGGTTGCGCCCGACAGGAACGTAGCGGCCTGGGGCAGCTTCCGGCAGAACCTCGTCAACGTGAAAGAGGCTGGCAGCCTGCAGATCAAGGCCGTAAAATTGATGGACCGTGCCAGTTACAAATAAGCCAGCTAAATAAACCAGCCAAATAATCGTGATTCATCTTGTCTGATAACACTGCTGTTCTAGCAAAAACGCCCGCTGCGGGCGTTTTTGTTTGGCCCCGCTTCAGTGGCTGGATGCTGCTCGCCCTGGCGATCGCGGCACTGGTGCTGGTGCCGGTGGTGGTCACCTTCTCGTCGTTCGCCCGGGTCGAGGGCGACATCCTTGCGCACCTGATCGAATTCGCCCTGCCCGAACTGGTGGGCAACACGCTGTGGCTGATACTCGGCGTAGGCCTCGGCGTTTCCGTGCTGGGCGTCTCGCTGGCGTGGCTCACGGCCATGTGCGAATTTCCCGGCCGCCGCCTGTTCGACTGGGCGTTGCTGCTGCCGCTGGCGCTGCCCGCCTACGTCACGGCCTTCGTCGCGATCGGCCTCTTGGACTTCACCGGGCCGCTGCAGACCTGGCTGCGCGAAGGCTGGGGCATCACCGGGCTGCCGGAAATCCGCTCGCGCGGCGGCGTCATCCTGGTGATGTCGCTGGCGCTCTATCCCTATGTCTACCTGATCGCGAAGAACGCCTTCGCGACGCAGGGCGCAATTGCATTGGAGGCGGCGCAATCGCTCGGGCTCTCGCGCACGCAAGGCTTCTTCCGCGTGGCGCTGCCGATGGCGCGGCCGTGGATCGCCGCCGGCCTGATGCTGGCGCTGATGGAAACGCTGGCCGATTTCGGCACCATGGCGATCTTCAACTACGACACCTTCACCACCGCCATCTACAAGGCGTGGTACAGCCTGTTCTCGCTCGCGGCCGCCGCGCAACTCGCATCGATCCTGATCCTGTTCGTGCTGGTCGCCGTGGTGTTCGAGCAGCGCTCACGCGCGCAAATGCGCTACAGCGCGGTGGGCCGCAGCGCCGCGCAACGCCGTATCAGGCTGTCGCCCACGCTCGCCGCGCTCGCCTTCCTCTATGCCGGAGTCGTGCTGGCAATCGCCTTTCTCATACCGCTCACCCAACTGGCGTTATGGACGCGCGAGGTCATCGCCGACGATCTCGACACCCGCTACTGGGCGTTCGCCTGGCATTCGGTGCTGCTGGCCGGTATCGGCGCACTGATGGTGGTCACGGTGGCGCTGCTGCTCGCCTACGCCGGTCGCAAGCGCCCCGGCCCCGCGATGATGTGGACGCAGCGGCTGGCCACGCTCGGCTACGCCTTCCCCGGCGCCGTGCTGGCGGTGGGCCTGTTCATCCCGGTGGCGGCGCTGGACAACTGGCTGATCGACACGGGCCGCGCCTGGTTCGGCTTCGATGGCACCGAAATCCTCAAGGGCACGCTCGCGGTGATGCTGCTGGCTTACCTGGTACGTTTTCTCGCTGTGGGCTTCGGTCCCATCGACAGCGGCCTGCACCGGATCACCCGCAATGTGGATGAGGCCGCGCGCAATCTGGGTACCGGCGCCGCCGGCCTGCTGACGCGGATCCACCTGCCGATGCTGCGCGCCAGCCTCCTGACCGCCGCCACCTTCGCCTTCGTCGACATCATGAAGGAAATGCCGATCACCCTGATGACCCGCCCGTTCGGCTGGGACACGCTGGCGGTGCGGGTATTCGAGATGACCTCGGAAGGCGAATGGGAACGCGCCGCGTTGCCTTCACTGGCCATTGTCATTGCCGGTATCATCCCCATCATTCTCCTGACTTGGCACGGAACGCGTTCGCACAATTAAATCCCCATGGCTGAGCTGGTTCTCGATTCGGTTTCACAGTCCTACGGCAATCGACAGATCATTGCCGATCTCTCCTTCACCCTGCCCGAAGGTGCGATCGGCTGCCTGCTCGGACCCTCAGGCTGCGGCAAAACGACGGCCCTGCGCTGCATCTCCGGATTCGAACCGATCCAGCACGGTGAAATTCGCATCGACGGCGAGACGGTTAGTCGTTCCAGCTGGATGCTGCCCGCGGAAAAACGCCGCGTCGGCATGGTGTTTCAGGATTACGCGCTGTTTCCCCATCTCACGGTGGCAGGCAATGTCGGCTTCGGCCTGCGCGGCAAGAGCATCGCCGAAAAGCAGGCTCGCATCGATGAATTGCTGAAACTGGTTGGGCTTTCCGCCCATGCCGGTCAGTACCCGCATCAGCTCTCAGGCGGCCAGCAGCAGCGCGTGGCCCTGGCTCGCGCACTGGCCCCGCGCCCGAGCCTGATTCTGATGGACGAGCCCTTCTCCAACCTCGACGTCGAACTGCGCGAACGCCTGTCGATCGAAGTGCGCGACATCCTCAAGCGCGAAGCCACCACCGCGCTCATCGTCACCCACGACCAGCACGAAGCCTTCTCGCTGGCCGACTGGGTCGGCGTCATGCACCAGGGCCGCATCCAGCAGTGGGACACGCCCTACAACCTGTACCACGAGCCGGCCAACCGCTTCGTCGCCGACTTCGTCGGCCAGGGTGCGCTGGTCACCGGCGAGGTGATCAACGACCATCAGGTAGAAATCGAACTCGGCGTGCTCAGCGGCCACATTCCGGTCGAGTGCGATGCCAGCGGCTGCGACGAATGCGTGCGCAGCTGCCACGTCGACGTGCTGCTGCGGCCCGACGACATCGTCCACGACGACGACAGCCTGCTGCTGGCCGAAGTCGAGAACAAGGCCTTCCGCGGCGCCGAGTTCCTCTACACGCTGAAGCTGCCCAGCGGACAGCGCGCCCTGTCGCTGGTGCCATCGCACCATAACCACGCTATCGGCGAACGCATCGGCATCAAGCTGGCGGTCGATCACGTCGTAGCCTTCCGGCGCGAATAACGCCGACACAGGCCGCATGATCACAAAAGCTGCCCGGCAGCCGCGCACAGCCGCAAACGGCCAGGTTACGGCCTATCCGCTGCGCGGACTCCTGTTCAACGTAGGGCTCGGCTTCGCCGCCACCCTTCTGTTAATGCTTGCGGTAATCGGGGTGGGCGTGACCCAGATGTCCCGACTCAACACCGAGCTGGAAACCGTCGTTTCGGTCAACAACGTCAAAACCCGCCTGGCTTCACGAATGCGCGACTCCATCCGCGACCGCCAAATGCTGATGCACAACATTGTCGTCTCGATCGACCCCTGGGAAAAAGACGCGCTTTTCCTGCAGTTCCAGGAATACGGTCAACGCTACGCCAAGGACCGCCGTCAGTTGGGCACCATGCTCAGAACACTGGACGAGAAACTGCTGATGGCCGAGCTCGACTCCATCACCTCCATCAACCAGCCTGTCATGTTCAGCGTCGTTCAGGCCGCGCTCGACGAGAACAATTACGGCGCACTGACCCTGTTGCAGGATGAAGCCATTCCGCTACAAAATCGGCTGGTTGCGGCACTCGACAACATGACCAACCTGCAGCGCGAAGCCAACGAAGCCGCACTCGGTAAGACCTTCACCGCCTATCAGGCCAACCGCAACCTGATGCTGATGCTGGGCATCATTGCAACGCTGCTGGCAGCGCTGGTGGCGATTCTGGTGAGCCGCCGCATGCTGACCCAGACGCGACAGCTGGATATGGAAAAACAGAAATACCAGACCCTGTTCGAAACCAATTCCGACGCTGTCGTCATCCTTGACGACAAGAAGTTTACCGATTGCAATCAGGCCACTCTGTCGCTGTTTGGCATGGACTCGATCAACACCTTTCTAGACACCCCGATCCCTCAACTCGGCACCCCGATTCAGGCAAATGGCGTAACCGCCTACGATCACGCCATGCGCGCCATCCGCCAGGCACAAAACCAGGGGCACGCGGTTCTGGACTGGCAGGGCAAGCGACTGGACGGCTCGGTATTCACCGCCGAAATCGCCCTGCACGCCATGCGGCTGGAAGGCCGGCCTGTGATCCAGGCGATCATCCATGACGTCTCCAAACGCCGTGCCGCCGAAGCAGCCAAGGAGGCCGCACGCGAAGCCGCGCTTAGCATGGCGCAGGCAAAATCGGAATTCGTCGCCAACGTCAGTCACGAAATCCGGACCCCGATGCACGGCATTCTTGGCATGAGCGGTCTGCTGCTGAAAACCCCGCTCGACGCCCGCCAGCGCGAATATGCTGCCACCTTGAGGAGCTCGGCAGAAAGCCTGCTCGCCATCATCAACGACATCCTCGACTTCTCGAAAATCGAAGCCGGCAAGCTGGCCATCGAGCACGTCGCATTCTCGCCCGCTGCGCTGATGCGTGACGTGGTCGCGCTGTTCCAGGCACGCGCGCTGGAAAAGGATCTTCGCCTGGTGCTTACACTGCCCGAAAATCTGCCCGATGCCCTCCTGGGAGACCCCACACGCATCCGCCAGATTCTGCTCAATCTGGTCGACAATGCCATCAAATTTACGCACCAGGGCGAAGTCGATCTTCGTGCCTCATTCGTGGCCACGAACGGCCTGTTTCATTGCCGGCTCAGTGTTCAGGACAGCGGCATCGGGATCAGCGACGCCAATCAGGAACGGCTATTTCAGGCTTTCTCACAGGCCGACTCCTCGACCACTCGCCGCTACGGTGGGACCGGGCTGGGACTCGCAGTCAGCAGCCAGTTGTCCGAACTGATGGGCGGACACCTCACGGTTAAAAGCGCCCCCAACAAGGGAAGCTGTTTCACGCTCACGCTGGATCTGCCGACAACCACCTTGCCGCCAGTCGAACTGACTGACCAGACAAGCGTTCAATTAAGAGGCCGCATCCTGGTCGCCGAGGACCATCCGGTGAACCAGAAAGTGCTGGCACACCAACTGACTGATATGGGCCTGCAATATGCGATCGCCAGCAATGGCACGGAGGCGCTTGATCTGTTGGAAACTGGCGACTTTGACCTGGTGCTGATGGACTGGCAAATGCCGGAAATGGACGGTCTGACCGCCACCCGAAAGATCCGCCAGTTGCCTACCGACATACGCCACATTCCCGTCATTGCCCTCACCGCCAATGCCAACCGGGGCTTTCGTGAAGACTGTTTTGCGGCAGGCGCCAACGACTATCTGAACAAGCCCTACACCGATGCGGCCCTCTCAACCCTGCTGATGCAATGGTTGCCGAAACAGGTCGCCCTCCCCGTGCGTCCCCCGCTACTCGATCTGTCGGCATTGCATGCACGCTACCCCGGAAACCCCGAGCTGGTGGCCGAACTGGAAGAGGTGTTTCGCACCACCACGGCAGCCAGCCTGGCCGCGCTTAATCAAGCAATCGAACTCGGCGATGCGGTGTCATGCCGCAAGGAAGCCCACGCACTCAAGGGGGCGGCTGCCAGTGTGAAGGCCAACGCCATTCAGGCGGGCGCTGCCCGCGTCGAGGCCTGCGTGCAACAAGGGGATTTTGATGCGGCCACAATCGAGCTGCGGAAGCTGGAAAACCTGTTTCAGACAGGCGCCTGACGTTGCGACTCGAATTGACGTAGACAATGCCGTAGGATGATAGGCCATCAGCCCGGGAGGCACGCCATGACGCGACTTCTTGTTTTCATTTTTGCCTGCTGTGCCTGTCTGCCGGCAACCGCAGCCGATACGCCTGTCACACACGCACCCGCAGAAACCGTTGTGCCGGGCTGGCTCGATATCACGCCTACACCCTATGGACCAATGCTGATCCAGCAGGGCCCGCCGCCGCCATACCGCGACTACCAGATGAGTCGCGTGTTGACGCCTGAAGAAAGGAAACGCTGGCTGGAAATGTCCATGCCGATGATGGCCAACGTAATGCAGATGGATGCACGCGAGGTCATGAATCATTTTGCCGTCAAACTCAAGGCAAAATCAGGTCTGAGCTTCGACGAGGTGATCCAGTCGATGATGTTGCGCGCCAATCGGCTCAACCTTAAATTTGTCGGCAGCAACCCCATTTCGCAGGACCTTCGCGCCGCGCTCAACGATGACACTGTCCCGCGCACCGAGATATTCAGCTTCTGCGACATCATGCTTGCACGTGACCTGCTCAGGCACATTCCGGAAATGGTGGTTTTCATGCCCTGCCGCATCGCGGTCATGGCAGATGCCGCGGGGGACATCTGGATACTGACGATGAACTGGGATGTGACCGGCCTCGAGCTTGCCGGCAAACAGGAAAACATACCACCCGAACTGCGGCGCGGCATGCTGGACATCAGGAACAAAATGGAAGACGTCATGCGCGCAGGCGCGAACGGCGAACTTTGACTTTGACGAAGGCGGCCAACCCATTCGACTCAGCAACGGCCCTGGAGCATTCCTTCGCAGAGGGCCTGAGCACGATGCTGGAAAACCATTCCGGGCTGGGCGTCTATATCCTGGTACTGGCCAATGCGGCCTACGATGCCAGGCTATGGACCCGGCTTTCTCCCGCCTTGTCAGCCCGCCATGCCGAACTGTCTGAAGCCATCGCCGACACGCTGCGTCGGGGGCGAAAACTGGATGAACCGGACGATGACGTGCTGGTGTTTCTCAAACTGCACGCCATCGGCCTCAAACATCTCGGCGTCATGGAACACCGCCGGGCCGGACATTGGGAAGTGATGTTCAACCCCATTCGCGCCCTGCGACCGCCACGCAACAGCGGAATGAAATTTGACAATCTGCAGCGCCCCTTCGATTCGAACGGCTTTCATTTCAACCGCCCCTTTCTTGCCAGGGAAATTTTCTGGGAAGGCGAACTGGCAGGCACTTCAGCCCGATTGCTTTACAACAAGTTTCCCTTCGCCCGCCTGCATGGACTGCTGGTTCCGGAGCCCGGGCATCAATTGCCGCAATACCTGAGCCCGGCATTGCACGGCTGGGCCTGGGACATCTGCACCGCAGCCAGCCTGCCCGGCCTGTGCCTGGGCTACAACAGCCAGGGCGCTGGCGCCTCAGTCAACCATCTGCACTTCCAGAGTTTCGTGCAATCCCGGCCATTACCGGTTCAAAACCCGCTTTTCGCTCACAATGGCGGCTCCGAGCCCTATCCCCTGCCCTGCCAGCGTTTCACCGATGCGACAAACGCCTGGTTCGCGATCGATCAACTGCACCAGCAGAACATGCCTTACAACCTGATTTACAGCCAGGGATGCGTGCATCTTCTTGCCCGCGCCCCACAGGACAGTGAAAAACTCCTGCCCCAGAGCCGTGGCTATGGCTGGAGTGAAATGGCGGGTGCCGTCACCCTGTTCAGCAAGGATGCTTTCGAAGATTTAAATGAAGCTGCATTTTCAATGGAACTGGCGAGCTTCGTTCGATGAACCAGGCTTGATCAAAACTCGATCACTTGCCCTTGCAATAAGGCTTCGACACTCCGCCCGGACGTAACTGCGCGAAGCTCGTTCATGATCGCCGACTCGTTTCCGGGCTTCAAATGGGTGATCCAGATTTCGGGGCGTCCTTTCAACTGCTGTAATTCTGCAGCCAGCGAGTCCGGCCAGTGATGTTTCGAGGCCTGGGCGACCTCCGACAGTTCATTCTCGAACGACGTTTCGATGATGAGATGGCGCAAGTCAGGAATCGCATTAACCGCTGCGACAAAGGCCTCGCTGTGAGTGGTGTCCCCACTGAACACCAGGCCTCCCCCCCCCATTGCCGCCAGATGAATCCCGCACGCCGGAACCACATGGTTGGCGGGCAGCGGGCGGAATGTGCGCCCTTTCAGCGTAAACGTCTCCCCCAAATCCAGCGGTTCGAAGCGCAGCCACGGTGATGCCAGGCTCGGAATTTCACGAAAATCCGGCCAAAGATGCCAGTTGAACAGGTGGCGAGAGAGCACATCCAGCACTTCCGGCAACGCGTGCACCGTCACAGGCGCGGTTCGCAGGTCACCGACGCTGTCGAGCAATAAAGGCAGGCCCAGTACGTGATCGAGGTGGGCATGGGTGATAAACACGTGATCGATCTTCAGCAGATGCTCGAAATCAAGTGTGGTGATGCCGCTACCGGCATCGATCAGAACATCGTCATCAACCAGAAAGCTGGTGGTGTGGCGCCCGCTGCCGATACCGCCGCTGCAGCCTAATACGGTGAGTTTCATCGCAGTTTTTTTGTCGTAGCTACTTGGTTGTGTAGACGAATACGCCGTCCCATTCGGCGGGCGGCGGCGATTCGCGAAAATGCGCGATGCGCTCAAGGTAGATATCGTACAGCTTCCGCGGCGAATGAGCATTGAGTGCGCGCAAACCCGCTTCGGCCGCATTCCAGTCCTGCGCCTGATAATGCGCGAACGCGGCCTCGAATCCTGCAGCATTCTGCCGCATGGATTCGTCCAGCGCATCCTTGAGCCCCAGCGGCTCATAAATCGCAACCGGGGTTTCCTTGCCCTTGACGCGCACGTCGTCAATTTTCATGAAAGCGTGGTGCGGATCGGCCTCGACCGTAGGCTGGGCAACCAGGATGCCGACGGCATATTGCTTGGTGATGCTCTCCAGGCGCGACCCCAGATTCACGGAATCACCCATCACGGTATAGGACATGCGGAACTCCGAGCCCATGTTGCCGACACTCATACGGCCCGTATTGACGCCAATGCCGATTTTTACCTCAGGCCAGCCGCGCGCGGCAAACTCCTCGTTCAGTTGCGGCAACGCGGCCTGCATCTCGAGCGCGGTCCGCACCGCGCGGGTGGCATGATCGGCCAGATCCAGCGGGGCGTTCCAGAACGCCATAACGGCATCGCCGATGTATTTATCGATGGTGCCGCGCTGCTGCTGGATGATGCGCGTCATGGTCGACAGGTAAGCATTCAATACCTCGGCAAGCTCAGCCGGCGGCAGTTTCTCCGAAAAATTGGTAAAACCGCGAATGTCGGAAAACAGCACGCTCATGTCACGCGACTGGCCTTCCATTGAGTAATGCGCGGGATTCCGGCTCATCTCGGCGGCCAGTTCAGGTGGCACATACTGGCCGAACAGCTTGGTGATCTGGTGCTTGCTGCGTGTTGCGGCAAAAAAACCGTAGGCGGTGTTGAGCGCATACAAACCGAATAGCGTCAGCATCGGTGCCGCCATGGGCACCACCATGAATCGTGACCATGCCGCATGGTAGGCCGCCAGCAGCACCGCCAGCAGCACCAGAGTCGTTGCCAGGCCGATGCTCGGCCCAAAACGCAACAGCACCACCGTCAACAAGGTGCCGAGCAACAGGACGGCAGCTAGCCGTGCATCCTGCGCCCACGGTGGCGTGGCACGGGTGTCGCCGTCAAGAATGCCGGCGATCAGATGCGCATGGATCTCGACCCCCGGAAAGGCATTTGAAAAAGGGGTCACCCGCAAGTCGGCCAAGCCGGGGGCAGTCGACCCCACCAGCACAATGCGGTTTTCAAGTTGCTCCAGCGGCGCCTTGCCGGCCAGCACCTGATCTGCCGACAGATAGGGAAACGGCGAGCCGGCACGATATGGCACATGTACGGTTCCATCGGCGCTGAGGGGAACGCGTATGCCGCCCACCTCGATCCAGGGTGTCAGGTACGGCCCGCCCAACAGCCTGGTCGATTCGATCCCTGCCACCACAGGCTCGCCGCCGAAAGCCACCCGCAGCGTCGAAGCCGACAGGGCCAGGTGATAGCCCTCGCCAAACAGGTCGATCAGGGCCATCTGCCGTGCCGTTCCATCCTCGTCTGCCTGCATGTTGAAAAAACCGGCCCCCTGAACAGCCTGCTGAAAGGCCGCAAGATTGGCGCCATACCCGGTAGGCTGAGGCTTGTCGAAGTGCAACGGATCGAATGCGGTGGCCGGTAACGATGGGGGCGGTAGCATGCCGGTTTTGGCATCCCCGTAGCCTTGGGGAATGAAGTAATAGCCGAGCGACAGGGGGCGCTCGGCCAACCCCCGTGCAAAACGGGCATCGTAATCGAGCCGCGGGGCAAGTTGCTTGAGGACAGCCTGAAAATCATGGCTTCCTGCCAGCTCGCCTTGCGCGAACCGTTGCAGGGAGGCGAGACCGGAACTTGTGTCCGCCTCGGCAAACACCACGTCGAATCCAACTGCGGCCACCCCATAATGGTCAAACAGCTGTTCGACCAGTTTGGTCATGACGTCACGGTTCCACGGCCAGCGACCGACACTTTTCAGGCTGGCTTCGTCAATGTCGAGGATGGTCACCCGGTCATCCGCCCCCGCCGGGGCAGTGCGCTTCAGCCAGGTGTCATACAGCCAGGCCTCGGCACGCTGCATGGGTGCAATATGAACCACTCCCGCGACATGTACTGCAATCAGCAGAACAAATAGCGCAGATAGTCCCGCCTGCGTCAGCCGGGATAAAGCGGCCCTCACCGAATGCGGTAGAAACGATCGGTCAGCGTTTTACCATTCACCTCGTCAAAGCGATTACCTACCGCGTCCCCCAGCACGGCCAGCCGGTCAGCCGGATGCGGATGGGTTTTGTAAAGCAGACTGGTACGCGCATCGCCGGAAGGCAGACCCGCCAGGTCCTGCAGCACACCGGGCAATCCCCATGGCTCATACCCGGCACGGGCGGCATACACGACGCCGACCCGGTCAGCTTCATACTCGGCGTTTTTGTCGAGTCCGCGCGCCAGGATTTCGGCGCCATTTCCGATCAGATTTTGCACCATCTGGTCGCTGCCCCGCGCCTTGCTGCTGGCGACCTGCCCCAGCGCCCCGATCAGGCTGGATTGCTTGAGCACCTTGAGATGATGCTTCTGGGTGACGTGCGCAATTTCATGGCCCAGCACGCCCGCCAGTTCGGCCTCACTGTTCAAACGCCGATACAGGCCCTTGGTCACGAAGATGTAGCCGCCCGGCGCGGCAAAAGCGTTGATGGCCTCGGTATCCAGCACGCCGAAACGCCACGTGAGATCCTTGCGCCCGCTGTTCTGCGCAACCCAGCCGCCCACCAGATTGACGTAGCGCTGCAGCTTGTCGTCGCGCACCAGCGGCACCGCGCCCAGCAGGTTGCCGGAAATCTGTCGGCCGATGCGGTTTTCCTCTTCCAGCGAATAATCGCCAAACAGCGCAAAACCAAGCTGGACGGGATCAACTTTCTGCTTGCCCTGGGGCGGCGCTGCCGCCGCGCTTGTAGGGGCCTGCTGCACGGGCGCGTTCTTGTTCAATTTCTGGTTGAGGCGATCCTCGAGCAGCTTCCCGAAATCGAAGGCAGAGGCCGACCCGCCAAAAACGAATAGCGGAACCGCCAAAAGCATGAGTTTGGTGTTCATCAGTTGCTCTCCCATGTCGAGGAGGATTGCGCGCCTCCCGGCGCCGGCAGGGCCTGTACGCTTGCCGCAGAAAGGCCGGACTGGCCGGCGAAGGCCATGGCCTGCGCAGCGCTCACGGACAGGCTCTCCAGCCGCACCAGCTCATCCGCATTGAATCCGGCCTGCTTCAGTTCCTCATCACTGAGCCCGCGCAAGCCCGCAACCGCAACCACCCGGCTGGGGTCGGAGCGCGTCGTCGCCACGCCGACCACATCGCCAATTCCGGCACTCCCCACGCCACCCGCCCCCGCACGTACCGACAGCAAGCGTATCCAGCCGGTGTTTTGACCGGCCGTAATACGCAGCCAGCCGCCCTGTTTGGCCAGAATGGTGACACTGGCCCCCTTCGACACCGTTGCCGCCACACTGGCGGTCGCGCTCGGCTGGCTGTACAGCTTTTCATCGCGCAGCACCGTACCAGGCGCAGCCGCAACGGACGTTGCAAGGCAGCAAGCCAGCAATGCGAGCGTCGACATCAGGTTTTTCTGCATGGGATTCCCCTCTTTAATAGTGGAAACTGTATGACCTGAAACGCAATGGCGCAAGCGTCGCGCCAGGCGGTAAGATGCTGCGATGAATTTTCTTGCAGCCACCATCGAATCGCTCGGCGCCAAGGTCACCGGCTGGTTTGCCGTTGGCTACGCCATGTTCGCCTTTCTGGCGCGTGCCACGTTGCTGCTGCTGGACCGGACAACCTGGAACCGCGCCACCCTGGACGTCGTCGTCAAACAGGTGTACTTCACCTCGGTGCAGATTCTGCACGTTTTCCTTGGCTACGCACTGGTTATTTCGTGGCTCATCATCACCATTATCCTATCCACCGCACGCGATTTCGGCCTGACCGAATTTGCCAGCGAGATGACCATTCGGGTGCTGGTACTGGAATTGCTGCCTTTCCTGACCGCGCTGTTTATCGCCCTGCGTTCCGGCAGCGCGATCAATACCGAAATCGCCCTGATGCAAGTCAACAATGAATTGGATGCGCTGGCGCACTGCAAGGTTCCGCCGATGCAGTTCGAATTTCTGCCACGCCTGCTGGGCGGCGTGATTTCGGTCGTCACCCTGGCAGGGCTGGCTGGCCTGCTCGCCCTGCTGACGGGTTATCTTGCGATTTACGGTATGAACACGGCAGGGGTTGAACCGTACACGCAGACCATCGCAAAGATTTTCGATTTCCAGATCGTAGCCGGACTGATTGCCAAATGTGCGCTGTTCGGACTGGCGGTCACCCTGATCCCGGTCACCGCCGGGCTCGAAACGCCGAAAAAACTCTTCATGGTTCCGGTCTCCGTGCTGCGCGGCATGATGCGGGTATTCTTCGCCATTGTGGCAATCGAGGTGGTGTCATTAGCGCTCAAGTACATCTGACTCTGTTCGACGAGCGCGCCGCCCTGATGGCTGCGGTCGCCGCCCTGCCCGACGACGTGGCACGCGTCGCACTTGAACTGCCTCTGCGGGCCAATCTGTCGGCACTCGACAACATCGCGCTGATCCCCTTGTATCAACGCCATTTCAACGCTGCCGAATCGGCCCGCCAGGCCCAGCTGCTGCTGGAGCAGTTGGGCCATCCCGACATTGCACGGCTGCGCGACCCCGACATGACGCCAGCCCAGCGTTTCGTGGCCAAACTGGCGCGCGCGCTTATTCTCAAACGCCCCCGCCTGGTAATCGACCGCCCCGGCGCCATGCTTTACGATGTGCCCTATCCTGCGTTCATCCGCCAACTGGCATCGCAGGCCACGATGACCGGCACCTGGGAAATTTTTGACTTCAGCTGGAACCAGTCACTTTATCAAGCATGAACACACTGCATTTCAAGGTTGGATTGTTTACGGCGGTCTCGCTGCTGCTGGCAGGCGTTTTTCTGGCCTATCTGCTGCATGCGCGTGGCTTCTTCGAAGGCACCTTCAATCTGCAACTCGCCGCCAGCAGTGCAGACGGGGTCGCGCCCGGCGTACCCGTGGTGTTTTCCGGAATCGAAATCGGCAACGTCACGACACTGGGGCTGAATGAAGAGGGCGGCATCATCATCCACGCCAAACTGCTCGAACGTAATGCCAAGTGGCTGAGGGAAAACAGCACGTTCACACTCGACAAACCCATCGTCGGCGGCGCCAAAATCCGCGTCAATTCCCCCGACCTCAATGCCCCCCCCCTGCCCGACAATGCCATCATGCTGATGCTCACCTCCGATATCAGCAAGGAAATTCCGGGACTGGTCGAACGCGTCAAGGCGATTCTCGACAACATCGAACATCTCACTCGCAAGGATGGCGAAATCAACACCACGCTGGCCAACGTCCAGACCGTGACCGGACGCATGGCCGGCGAATACGGCATGCTCGAAGGGATGCTCGGCAGCCAGGAGAAGGCCCGGGCCGTCACTGAATCCCTCGACAAGACCCGCGATCTGATCGACAAGCTCGACAGCATGGCCGCCAAAACCGATCAATGGCTGTATGCCCAGGACGGCACAGCCCAACAGGTGCGCCTGATGCTGAATGATGTGCAGGCCAGCCTGCAAAAGGCCGACGCCTTGATGGCCAACGCGGTAGCCATATCCGCCAACGTCAAGGCAGGCACGCAGGACATCGCCGCACTCCGCGCCGAAATCGATGATGCCGTGCTCAAAGCCAGTGCCATGATCAACGCAATCAACAGGAAATGGCCGTTCGCACGCGACCTTGAAGAAGTGAAACTGCCATGAAGACCCTGCTTGTGCTCGCCAGCTTGGTTGCGCTCACTGCCTGCGGCAGTGGCGCCCCCCCCCAACCCGACTGGAAAATCGATTCGACCGATTTGATCGAGCGCTACCGGAAACACGCCCTGCTGGGCGAGAACACACTGGCCGAACGCTATTTTCAGCAGGCCATTGCGGCAACTGGCGGGGCTGGCCGCATTGCCGAAACGGCCCGCCTGTGGCTGGTGCGCTGCGCCACCCGGCGCGCCATGCTGATAGATGACGCCTGCTCCGAGTACGCCGAACTGGCCGGCCATGCACCAAGCCCAGCGGATCAGGCCTACTATCAATTCGTCATGCTGAACTGGGAAAACCTGGATGCCGGCCTCCTCCCCGCCCAGCACCGTGACTTGGTGCGTGCACCGGCCAACCATCGACATGAGGCACTGGGCCAGATCAAAGACCCGTTGGCGCGTCTGCTCGATGCCAGCCTGCTGGTCATGCGCAAGGAGGCACGAAGCGACACGCTGATACTGGCAACGGACACAGCCTCGGAACAGGGCTGGCGACAGCCCCTCCTGACTTATCTGACACTACGGCATGAACAGGCCATCGCCCAGGGCAATACCGCCGAACAGAACCGGCTGGCACGCCGCATTCAGCTGGTCGAACAGAGCCTCTTGCCGGCCAGCCAATAAATGCGGCGCACCGCCGCAGTATTTTTTCAGCTTTGTGCGCTGTCAGGAATCCGGCCCATCCGCGCACGCTGATTTCCGTTGCACCAGGAAAAACTTTTTCCTCTTTAGCCGGACTAATGGCTCATGTCCCCTAAAGGAATGCCGATGAAGATCACGACTATCGTGCTGGTCACCCTGACCACGCTTGCATCCGTCGTGCACGCAGCCCCAGCCATGATGTCTGCCGAGTGGACGGCCCAGGCATGCGACGCCTGGAACCAGGACGATGCCCTCACCACCGGGCTGGGTGAGCACTGGATCAAGAACGATGCCAATCGCGGCTACAAGATCATTCACCTGTATCGCACCGAATGTGGTGAAGAAAGCAAAACCGAACTGAAGATCATGGAACGGGACGGCAAGGCCGTGTGTGTCTACGGCGGCGCCGTTCAGAACACCCGAATGAACCTTTCGGTTGACTACACCCTGCACGCCACCACCGAGCGCTGGGAAGAAATCGGGGCCGGCCAATACGGCCCGATACGGGCGGTGATGTTCGGCCGTCTCAAGTTCACCGGCCCGAAAATGGAAGCCCTGAGCGTGGCGGAACCCTTCAAGGCCTTCATGCACCTGCCGGCCAGGATTCCCGGCGACAAGGCCTGCCCGACCTGATAGCCGGGACGCTCGCAAGCAAGGTCCGGCAGCCCCCACCCCCGCTATATCCAACCGATCCAGCACTCGGCCGGAAACTCCCCGGCTTTCGTGCTTTCTGCGTATCGAAGCGGATTAATGAACCGTACCGGTTTTAACGTCGAGCGGACGCCCGTTGCGGATTTCCTCTGGCGTGGCGTCACGGATGTCCACCACGTTCACCAGACAGGTCACGTTCTGTCCGGCCAGCGAGGGATTGCCATCGAGCGTGAGCTTTTCGTCCGTGATCGATGTGACATAAAAAACCTTGGTCTCCCCGGACTCGTTCTCGAACATGACCTCTGCCCCGACACGACGAAACTCCGGCGGCACATTCTCGATGTCCTCCACGAACACCAGGCTTTCGTCACGCAGCCCATAGCCATCCTCCGGCGCCAGCGTGATTTCGATCCGCTCGCCCACCTTGCGGCCCGCCACAGCAGATTCGATCGCCGGCAAAATACCGCTGTTGGCGCCCTGCACATAGCCGACCGGAATATCGTGCTGCTCGACAATCATGCCGCGCGCGTCGAGTATGGAATAGGTAATGTATACAAGTTTGTTCTGTGTCGCGGTAACCATGCTGTCTCATCCTGAACCGTCTAAATAGGCTGTGCGCCCGCCCGTCTGGCAATTGCGCCGCGCGCTTATGATACCTTTGAAAGCCGATCCTCCCCTCGTCCGGCCATGAAAGCGCTCAAGCATCTGCCCACCTGGAAGGCCCTGGAACAACACTTCAAGGCCATGCGCAGCTTCGACATGCGTACAGCATTCCGGGAGGATGCAAACCGTTTTGATCGGCTTTCGCTTCGCTGCGGCAACCTGCTGCTCGATTACTCGAAAAACCGCATCACAGCGGACACCATGCAGCATCTGATACGGCTGGCGCACGAATCCGAGCTGGAAAGCGTGCGCAACGACCTGTTCAGCGGTGCGCGCATCAATTTCACCGAACAGCGCGCCGTGCTGCACACCGCCCTGCGAGCACCGGTGCGGCCCCCCCTGGTCGTGGAAGGCGTGGACGTCGAGCGTGATGTCGCCAACGTGCTCAAGCACATGCAGCGCTTTGTCGAGTCGATTCACGATGGCAACTGGCGCGGCCATACCGGCAAACCAATCCGCAACGTGGTGAATATCGGCATCGGCGGCTCGGATCTCGGCCCGGCGATGGTGTGCCACGCGCTCGACCATCACGCGGTGGAAAGCGTGCGGGTGCATTTCGTCTCCAACCTCGACCCGGCGCATCTGGCCGGCACGCTTACACACCTCGACCCCGAAACCACGCTGTTCATCGTCGCCTCGAAAACCTTCACCACGCTGGAAACCCTGGCCAACGCCAATTCGGCCAAGGCCTGGCTGCTCGCCGCGCTGCGCGCGCCGGCGGCGGTGTCGCGGCATTTCGTGGCGCTGTCGACCAATGCGCAGGCAGTCGAGGCCTTCGGCATCGACCCGGAGAACATGTTCATCTTCTGGGACTGGGTCGGCGGGCGTTATTCGCTGTGGTCGGCGATCGGCCTGTCGATCGCGCTGCAGATCGGCTGGGGCAACTTCCAGACGCTGCTGGCCGGCGCGCATGCGATGGACGTTCATTTCAAGGAAGCGCCGCTGGAAGCCAACATGCCGGTCATCCTCGGCATGCTCGGCATCTGGTATGCCAACTTCTGGAACACCGACACCTACGGCGTGTTCCCCTACGACCAGCGCCTGCGCCTCCTGGTGCCCTTCCTGCAGCAGCTCGACATGGAATCGAACGGCAAGAACGTCAACCGCGCCAACAAGCAGGTCAACTACAACACCGGTCCCATCGTGTGGGGCGCGCCCGGCACCAACGGCCAGCACGCGTTTTTCGAGCTGGTGCACCAGGGCACGCGCCTGATCCCGACCGATTTTTTGGTAGCGGCGGTCAATCCCACGCCGCTGGCCGACCAGCACGAATGGCTGCTGGCCAACTGCCTGGCGCAGACCGAGGCCCTGCTCAAAGGAAAATCCCGCGCGGTAGCCGAAGCCGAACTGATCGCCCAGGGCATGGGCCGCGACGCCGCGAAGGCACTGGCGCCGCACAAGGTCTTCCCCGGCAACCGCCCCAGCAACACCCTGCTCTACCAGACGCTCGACCCGCACACGCTGGGCATGCTGATCGCGCTCTACGAGCACAAGGTGTTTGTACAGGGGGTGATCTGGCAGATCAACAGTTTCGACCAGTGGGGCGTCGAGCTCGGCAAGCAGCTGGCGCCGCCGATCCGCGTCGAACTGAGTCCGGAACGCGTGATCGGCGCACACGACGGCTCCACGCTCGGGCTCATCGCCGACATCCGCCGTCGGCGCGGGCTCAACCCGGCTTAATACCTGACGCGCACGCGGTAACTCAACGTCGTCTTGCCCTCGGCGGGCACCTTCACCTGCCATTCGGCAGTGCCCGAGGCCGCCTTGGTGTGTGGCTGCGATTCTGAAACCATGGTCCAGTCGCCCGGCATCGGCTCGCGCACGATGACGGTGACCGCCTCGGACTTGGCATTTTTCAGCACGATCTCATACGCCGATTCGAACTCATAGTTGTAGCGGCTGGAGCCCGCGAGCTTCTGGAAGGCGGTCTGCTTTCTATCCGCGGTCAAATCAAAGGCTTCGCCCAGCTTCAGGCGCACGGTTTCATTCTTCGGCGTATGGTCGATGCGATCCTCGCCAACGAACTGGGCATTGCCCTGGCTATCCTTTTTGTACAGGCGAATCACCCCTTTGGGCAGCGGAATACCCAGCCCCTCGCCCTTGTTATCGAATTCGACGAACACGCCTACCTTGATCTTCTTGCCCAGTTCACCGTGTTGCCCGGAATAGTAGTAAGGAGCGCCTTCGAGCAGGAATTCTTTCTTCACCGGCACCTGTCCTGCCGACATCAGGGCCACCTGCTTGGTCTGGTTTTCCGCCAGCGTGGTCGGGCGCTGGAGCGTGTAGAGATGGTATTCGAACAGCGATTCCTGCTGCATCCCGGCGGCATCAGCCACCTTGGTTGCCATCGCCATCACTTCGCGCGGTATCGGCTGATCATCGCGCACCCGGTTCAGGTCACCTGCCACCAGCTGGAGTCTGGCATCGGGGTAAGCTGCGCCGCTTCGGTTGGTCAGCGTCACCCAGGCGTTCAGGTCGAGCCGATCGTCTGTGGCATTGAGTTCAGCCACGTAGTCAGCGCGCCAGGACAGCCCGCCAGTCAGATAGGACAACTCCAGATTTTGCAGGCCTGCTGACGGATTGCTCAACAGGATCACCAGCGTGGGCTTGTCGCGCAAGGTATCGGGCACGCCTGAAAAGGCCAGCCGCCCCGGCACGCCGGTTTCGATGCGGTCGGCAAACTTCAGCACCACACCGCCGTTGGTCGCCAGCACCGTGGCGGTTTCACGGGTTTCCGCTCCGGTAGCCGGATTAAGCCTGATCACATCGACTTCCCGCCCAACATACTTTTCAAGCAGCTTGGCCGGCGTCAGCAAGTCGAAGTCGAAGTTCTGTTCCAGCAAACGAAATCCGACTGGATTTGAAAGATTGCGCAGCATCGCGGTTTCCGGGCGCATTTGCGCCGACACCTCGCGCCAGGCCAGCCGGTTGGCATCGCGCGCCAGTCTGACCTGGCGCGCGTCCTTCACCAGCGCCAGATTGTCGTTATAAATGGTAATGGCGACACTCGACTGATCCGACGCGGTACTGACAACCTCAGCCGCCACCGCCACGGATGGCATGGCGGCCAAAGTCAGCCCGACAAACATGGCGCCCAGTAGGTTTTTCCTGATCATGCTGGCTCTCCTCCGAGATATCGGCAATACAGCATGATGCCGCAACCGCGCAAAAAGGGTTGCCTGCCGGAAAACAAAGCAGGTTTTGATTTTCAGTTGGAATAAAATGCCGGTTTTGTCCGCTTGCGCACCCGTCTTATGCATCCCACTCTGGTTTTCGACATTGAAACGATCCCCGACCTCGCCGGATTCGCCGCTGTCAACGGCATCGACCAGGCGGTGCTGCCGCCGGACGAATTTGCCGAAATGGCGCTGCTGGCCCGTCGCCAGAAAACCGGCAGCGACTTCATGCCGCATCACCTGCACCGCATCGTCGCCATTTCCTGCGTACTCAGAAGCGGCGACCAGCTCAAGGTATGGTCGCTGGGCGAAACCGACAGCAACGAAGCCGAGTTGATCCAGCGCTTCTACGACGGCATCGAGCGCTATACCCCACAGCTCGTTTCCTGGAACGGCGGCGGTTTCGACCTGCCGGTGCTGCACTACCGCAGCCTGATCCACGGCATTGCGGCGGCCCGCTACTGGGACTGGGGCGACGACGACAAGGAATTCAAGTGGAACAACTACCTGGGCCGCTACCACACCCGCCATCTCGACCTGATGGACGTGCTGGCGATGTACCAGCCGCGCGCCAACGCGCCGCTCGACCAGATGGCCAAGCTGTGTGGTTTTCCCGGCAAGCTCGGCATGGATGGCTCGAAAGTGCTGCACGCTTTCCAGAACGGTGAAATCGACGCCATCCGCAACTACTGCGAAACCGACGTCATGAACACCTGGCTGGTGTACCTGCGCTTCCAGAAAATGCGCGGCACCCTGAACGAAGCTGCCTATGCCGCGGAAATCGAGCTCGCGCGCCGCACCGTGCAAGCCCACCCCGCCGCTCACTGGCAGGAATTCCTGTCAGCCTGGGCATGAACCAGACGGTCGACATTCTCTCCCTCGATCACGAGGGGCATGGCGTCGCGCGCGTCGATGGCAAGGTCACCTTCGTCGATGGTGCGCTGGCCGGCGAACGTGCGGAAATTTCCATCTACCGCAAGCATGCCAAGTACAACTCGGCCAACGCCATCACCATCCTGAAAGCCAGTGCCCAGCGTACTGACCCTGGCTGCAAATACTTCGGCCGCTGCGGCGGCTGCTCGATGCAACATCTGGAAGCCAGCGCGCAGGTCGCCGCCAAGCAGCGCGTGCTGGAGGAGAATCTGGCCCGCATCGGCAAGGTCAACCCCGACCTCATCCTCTCCGCCCTGCATGGCCCGAGCTGGGGCTACCGCACTCGCGCCCGCCTGTCCGCGCGCTGGGTCGACAAGAAAGGCGGCGGGCTGGTCGGTTTCCGCGAAAAGCGCTCCAGCTACATTGCCGACATGTCGAGCTGCGAAGTGCTCACCCCCGATGTCTCGGCGCTGATCCAGCCGCTGCGCGACCTCATCAACGAACTGTCGAAC
Source organism: Thiobacillus denitrificans (assembly GCA_002424845.1). Classification (GTDB taxonomy): domain Bacteria; phylum Pseudomonadota; class Gammaproteobacteria; order Burkholderiales; family Thiobacillaceae; genus Thiobacillus; species Thiobacillus denitrificans_F. The sequence goes on from DILD01000002.1 coordinate 26,439, forward strand.
GCCGACCGCATCCCGCAGATCGAAGTGGCTGTCGGCGAGCACGTCACCGTGCTGGTGTTCCGCCTGCTCGAACCGTGGACCGACGACGATGCCGCGAAAGTGCGGGCATTTGCCGATCAGCACCGCATCCAGATATGGGAACAGGCCAAAGGCCCCGATACCGTCCGTCCGTTCTGGCCCGAAATTGCCCCCGAACTCAGCTACAGCCTGCCCGAATTCGGCTTGGTAATGCCGTTCAGGCCCACCGACTTCACCCAGGTCAACGTTGCCATCAACCGCGCGCTGGTCAGCCGTGCGCTGAGGCTGCTGAACCCGCAATCCGGCGAGCGCATCGCCGACCTGTTCTGCGGCCTCGGCAACTTCACCCTGCCCATCGCCAAAAGCGGCGCCAACGTGATCGGCATCGAGGGCAGCGCCGAACTGGTTGCCCGTGCGCGCGCAAACGCGCTGCACAACCATCTGCCCAACGCCCGCTTTGCGGTCGACAACCTGTTCGAGATGACGCCGGAGAAATTCGCCGCGCTCGGCCACGTCGACAAGCTGCTGATCGACCCGCCGCGCTCCGGCGCCATCGAGGTCGTGAAATCGCTCCCAGAGGCCGGCGCACCGCAGCGCATCGTCTACGTTTCCTGCGACCCGGCCACGCTGGCGCGCGACGCCGAGGTGCTGGTGCACGTCAAGGGCTACCGGCTCGCAGCGGCCGGGGTCGCCAACATGTTCCCGCATACGGCACACGTGGAGTCGATCGCGCTATTCGAGCGTTAATCCATTAAAATCCCGCGCTTAACTCACTCCTAACCATCATGGCACTCATCGTACAAAAATACGGCGGCACCTCGGTCGCCAACGTCGAACGCATTCGCGCAGTCGCGGAACGCGTCGCCAAATTCAAAATGCTCGGCCATCAGGTGGTGGTGGTGCTCTCGGCCATGTCCGGCGAGACCAACCGCCTGATCGGCCTGGCCAAGGAAATTCAGGCAACGCCCGACCCGCGCGAACTGGACATGCTGGTATCGACCGGCGAACAGGTCACCATCGCCCTGCTGGCGATGGCGCTGAAGGATCTGGGCCTGAAGGCAAAAAGCTACACTGGCGCACAGGTGCGCATCCTCACCGACAACGCCTTCACCAAGGCGCGTATCCAGTCGATCGACGAGGCCAACATGCGCGCCGATCTGGATTCCGGCCACGTAGTCGTGGTCGCCGGCTTCCAGGGCGTCGACGAACAGGGCAACATCACCACCCTGGGCCGTGGCGGTTCCGACACCACCGGCGTCGCGCTGGCTGCGGCACTGAAGGCCGACGAGTGCCAGATCTACACCGACGTCGACGGCGTCTACACCACCGACCCACGCATCGTGCCCGAGGCGCGCCGGTTGAAGACCATCACCTTCGAGGAAATGCTCGAAATGGCGAGCCTGGGCTCCAAGGTGCTGCAAATCCGCTCGGTCGAATTCGCCGGCAAATACAAAGTCAAACTCCGCGTGCTGTCCAGCTTTCAGGACGAAGGCGACGGCACGCTCATCACCTTCGAGGAGAACAACACCATGGAACAAGCCGTCGTTTCCGGCATCGCCTTCAACCGCGACGAAGCCAAGATCACCGTGGTCGGCGTGCCCGACCA
>DILD01000071.1:0-22270 GCA_002424845.1 Thiobacillus denitrificans
GGCCAGCGCGCACCGACCTGAACTCGCCGGCCGCCGCTGGGAAGCGATGGGCGTCTCGCTGCTGCTGCATCCGCGCAATCCCTACGCGCCGACCGTGCACATGAACGTGCGCTGCTTCGTCGCCATGAAGGACGGCGAGGATCCGGTGTGGTGGTTCGGCGGTGGCATGGATCTGACGCCCTACTACGGTTTCGCGGAAGACGCGCAGCACTTCCACGCCACCTGCAAGACCGCGCTCGATCCCTTCGGCGCCGACCTGCACCCGCGCTTCAAGGCATGGTGCGACCGCTACTTCTTCCTCAAGCACCGCAACGAGCCGCGCGGCATCGGCGGGATATTCTTCGACGACTTTTCGGAAGGCGGCTTCGATCACGCCTTCGCCATGACGAAGAGTGTGGGCGATGCCTTCCTCACTGCCTACCTGCCCATCCTCGAACGCCGCAAGGCCCTTCCATACGGCGAGCGCGAACGCGATTTCCAGGCCTACCGGCGCGGCCGTTATGTCGAATTCAACCTGGTGTACGACCGTGGCACCCTGTTCGGCCTGCAGTCGGGCGGACGCACCGAATCCATCCTGATGTCGCTGCCGCCGATCGTGAAATGGCGCTACGACTGGCACCCCGAACCCGGCACGCCGGAAGCCGCCCTGTATAGCGACTTTCTTACCGGACGCGACTGGATCTAGCCGCGTATCGACGCGCCCATGCACGCCATCCCGCGCCGCCTGCTGATCGGCTTCGGCATCCTGCTGCTGCTTGCCGGGCTAGGCGGACTCATCGCATGGGAACTGGCTTCGTCCGCGCTGGAAGCGAAATACCTGGCCAGAAGCGCACAAAAAATGACCTGGCAGATCCGGCCGGGCGCATCCGATCGCATCCGCTTTCCGGGCAACGGCCCATACGACCTGCGACTCGGCTACAGCAAATTACCGCTTTATCTGGAGCGCCTGCAAAAGGCCGGCTGGCAAATCGACGCACAGGCCAGGATCAGCCCCCAGATGGCGCACGTCGCCGATCTGGGTCTGTTCCTGCCGTATCACGAAAAAGACCAGGCCGGCCTCACGCTTTACGACAGCGATGGCCAACCGCTCCATGCCAGCCGCTATCCGACAAGGACTTACGAACGCTTTTCCAGCATCCCGCCTGTGCTGGTCAATGCACTGCTGCACATCGAAAACCGCGAATTGCTGACCGAAGAATTTCCCAACCGCAATCCCGCTGTGGAATGGGATCGGCTGGCCCAGGCCCTCATGGAAAAGGGGATCAGTCTGGTCGATCGCAATCGCAACGTGCCCGGCGGCAGCACGCTGCCGACGCAGATTGAAAAATATCGTCACTCACCGGAAGGACTCACCGGCAGCATGGGCGAAAAATTGCGGCAAATGGCGACCGCCAGCCTGCGGGCCTACCTGAACGGCCCCAATACGCTGGCCATGCGGCGCGAAACCGTAACGGCCTACCTCAACACCGTCCCGCTGTCCGCGGCCCCGGGCTATGGCGAGGTCAACGGTATCGGCGATGGCCTGTGGGCGTGGTACGGACTGGATTTCGACAAGATCAACCGCATCCTGTTGCAAACGCCGCGCGCCACGGATGACGCCTATGCCAGCGCGCTCAAGCATGCCCTCTCGCTGATCGTGGCGGAGCGCCGCCCCTCGTATTACCTCATGGCCAACCGCAAGGCGCTCGACGCGCTGACCGACGACCATCTCGACCTCCTGGCCAATGCCAATCTGATTCCGCGCGCACTGGCCAGCCAGGCGAAACAGGTCAAGCTGCGCGCGACCAGTCAACGCATCGACCCGCCCCCCCCGCGTTTCGTCGATCAAAAAGCCGTCAACGCACAACGCATCCGCGTCGCGGCCCTGCTCGGCGAATCGCGCCTGTACGACCTCGACCGGCTCGACCTGCAGGTCGGCACCACCATCAATCAGCCCGCGCAAAAGATCGTCAGCCGCTATCTGCAAAGCCTGGCCAAACCGAATTCCGCCGCCGCCTCGGGCCTGATCGGACACCGCCTGCTGAGCTATGGAAACCCGCTTGAGCGCGTGATCTACAGCTTCACGCTGTATGAAAAAACGCCGTCCGGAAATCTGCTGCGCATTCAGGCCGACAACCTCAACCAGCCGTTCGACATCAACAGCCAGGCACGCCTCGATCTCGGCTCCACCGCCAAGCTGCGCGCCCTCGTGACTTATCTGGAAATCATCGCGCGACTGCACGCCGAGTACCGGGCGCTCGACCCCGCCGTACTGGCGAAAAAGCCCAACCTCCAGCGCGACGTGCTGGCACAGTGGGTTGCCGACCGTCTGCTCACCCATCGGGGTGAATCGCTCGCCGCCACCCTCGATGCGGCGATGCAACGCCAGTATTCTGCTACGCCGGAACCTTTTTTCACCGGCGGCGGCGTGCACCACTTCGCCAACTTTGACGAGAAAGACGACCGCCGCGTGATGGACGTCTGGGAGGCAACACGCAACTCGGTCAACCTGGTGTACATCCGCATCATGCGCGACATCATCCGCCATTACGCCAGCAACATGCCAGGGGCTGCGGCCCGCATTCTGGATGACGCAAGCAATCCCATGCGTGACACCTACCTCGCCCGTTTCATCGACCAGGAGGGCCGTGTTTTCATCAACCGCTTCTACCAGCGTCACAAACAGTTCAGCCCGGCGCAAATGGCTGAATATCTCTACGCACGCACCCAGCACAATCCGCGCCGATTCAGCGCGGTATTCCGCTATCTGCAGCCGGAGATCGACTTCGAAACCTATGTTTCGATACTGCACACGCAGATTCCCGCAAGCACCAGCCTGAGCAGGAAGACCCTCGACACGCTTTACCGGGCGCATGCGCCGGATGCCTACACGCTTACCGATCGCGGCTACATCGCACAGATTCATCCGCTTGAATTGTGGGTAGTCAAGACCTTGCACGCCGCACCGGAAACCGACCTCAAGACCCTGTACGAATCCGGTATCGGGGTGCGTCTTGAAGTCTACGATTGGCTGTTCAACACCAGTCGCAAGAACACGCAGGACATCCGCATCCAGTCGCTGCTCGAAGTCGAAGCCTTTGAAGGGCTGCTCCGCGACTGGAAACGCCTGGGCTATCCGTTCGACAACCTCACACCGTCCTACGCCACGGCCATCGGAAGCTCCGGTGATCGCCCCGCCGCCCTCGCGGAATTGATGGGCATTCTGGTCAACGATGGCGTGCGGATGCCACTGACGAACCTGGCCAGCCTGCATTTTGCGGCCAACACCCCCTATGACACCCGCCTGTCCCCGCTGCCGGAAAAGGGCGAACGCCTGATGCCCGCCGAGGTCGCGCAAACGGTGCGTCGCGCGATGGCCCAAGTGGTGGAGTCCGGCACCGCCGGTCGCCTCGCCGGCGCGCTGAAGGATCCGGCCGGTCAGGCACTCACCATCGGCGGCAAGACCGGCACCGGCGACCACCGTTTCGAACGTTACGGCAAGGGCGGCCAGTTGCTCGAATCGCGCGTGGTCAACCGCACCGCCACCTTCGCCTTCTATCTGGGCGAACGCTATTTCGGCACCCTAACGGCACTGGTGCAGGGCGAGCAGGCGGGCCAGTTCGGTTTCACCAGCTCGCTGACTACCCAGGTTCTTAAAACCCTGTTGCCGCAGTTGCAGCCCCAGTTGTACCCAATCCCCCTGGCACCCGCTCATCCCGTGCCCCGAATTCCCGCTGCCCCTGCTGTCAGGCCGTTCACCGGAGAAAAACCCGACGGCTCCACCAGCCAGGCTGACCCGTTGATCAAGCAGCTGGCACCGCCCCTTGACGATTCTTCCGTCTATCTGGAACCCAATGTGGCAGTCCCGGTTCCCCCTTTGGTTCCGGTGCCTTAACATTTGCCCCCCGCCGCGCCGCACAGAAACAGGCCGGCCGCCATTCAAATGCTTCAGAAATCGCACCCAAATCGGATATGCTGAAACGTATCGGCTTCTGAACCCGCCATGAAAGACAACACGCACCCCCTGATCCAGCACACCCCCACCGACTCGGGCGATGTCAGCATCCCGGCGTTGAGGGTACTGTCGGAAATCACCACCAGCCTGTCATCCGACTCCAATGTCGAGCAGCTGCTGGGGCGATTTCTCTCGACCATGATTCGCCTGGCCGGCGCGCAGGCCGGCGCGGTGCGCGTCATCACCGACGACCGCACCCATCTTCGCCTGATCGGCTCGGTCGGGCTGCCCCCCGATCTGGTCGAACACGAACATCTGGTCAGCGTCGATTGCGGCGTATGCGGCAAGGCCGCCCGCGAAGTGACAGTGAGCAGCTGGAACAATGTCGCCTTCTGCAAACGCCAGGCCAACGACCCTTATTTCAGCGGCACCTGCAACACCGTGGTGGCGGTGCCGCTGATGCACAAGAACCAGGTCATGGGCGTCTACAACCTGTTCATGGAAGAAGGCAAGACCGTTCCCGAGGACGTGCGCCTGCTGTTCCGTTCGATCAGCGAACACCTCGGCATCGCCCTGGAAAACGCGCGACTCACCCGCGAGAACATGCGCATCTCGCTGATGAACGAACGCCAGATGCTGGCCAACCAGATTCACGATTCGCTGGCGCAGACGCTGGCCTACGCCAAGATGCGGCTCACCGTTCTGAGCGATGCCATGCGCCACGAGGACTACCCCAAGGCCAACCGCTACCTGGGCGACGTCGAGGAAGCGGTCGATCTCGCCTACGCCGACCTCAGGGACCTCATCACCCAGTACCGCGACCGCATCAACCCCCGCGGCCTGGTGCCGGCGATCCAGGAAATGGCCAAGAGCTTCCGCAAGAAAGCCAATGCCGACGTCGACTTCCTCAACCTGGTGCAGGACGTCTCGCTGTCGCCCGATGAGGAAATCCAGGTCTTCCACATCATCCAGGAATCGCTCTACAACATCGCCAAGCACGCCCGCGCGCGCCATGTCGTCATCACCCTCGACCTGGAAGACGGCCAGTACATCGTCAACGTCGCCGACGACGGCGTCGGTGTGCAGAAGAAGAACGACGAATCCTCCACCATGGGCAAGAGCTTCGGGCTGACCATCATGCGCGAGCGCGCCGCCAAGCTGAACGGCAAGCTCATCGTCGAGTCCCGCCCCGCCGGCGGCACCGTCATCCGCCTCGTCTTCCCCCAACGCGCCGCATCCCACCAACACAACGAGCACACCGCATGAGCCTCACCCGCATCATTCTCGTCGACGATCACACCCTGTTCCGCAAGGGCCTGGCCGAACTGCTCGAACAAAGCGGCGAGATCGAAGTCACCGCCTTCACCGGCAAACCCGAAGAAGTCGGCATGCTGTTGAAGGCGCACCGCCCCGACGTCCTCATCCTCGATCTCAACATGCCCGGCACCGATGGCATCACCCTGATGCAGCAGCTGCGCGCCGACGGCTTCGATTTGCCCGTCCTCATCCTCACCCTGTCCGAAGCCGAAGACGACCTTGCCCGCGCCCTGCGCGCCGGCGCCAACGGCTACCTGTTGAAGAGCATGGAGCCCGACGAAGTGGTCGACGCCATCCTGCGCGCCCAGCGCGGCGAAACCGTCGTCGCCCCCGCCATGACCGCCAAGCTCGTCAACCTGTACGACAAGAAAGGCCAGGACTCGACTTCACTGCTCGACGCGCTGACCCCGCGCGAACGCGAAATCCTCACCCACCTGTCGCGCGGCGAATCCAACAAGGCCATCGCCCGCACCCTCGACATCAGCCACGACACCGTCAAGCTGCACGTGCGGCATATCCTGGCCAAGCTGAACCTGTCGTCACGGGTCGAGGCGGCGGTATTTGCGGTGGAACACAAGGTGGCGCCCGGGGGGCGCGGCGAGGGGCGGTAGAGAATATCGTGTCCGACCCCGTTTTTTGCTTCGTTATACGGCTGGGTAAACCATGGGGAGAAAAGCAATGTCCCGAGTCATTGGAATGATCAGTGCACTGATACCCATCGGGCTATTCGCGGTCGTTTTGATCGAGCCACTCCTTTGGCCTCGGAGCACATCGACCTTCATTTCACTCCGATTAATTTTTGGCATCTCTGGTCTGCTAATGATGGCTTGGTTTATTCACCACGTTATCCGCACTAATGCCGTGCCGCCTGAAAAACGGGGGCTCTGGGTAATGATTCTCCTGGTCGGAAATATCTTTGCCCTTCCATTTTTCTGGTTTTGGTATATGCGTAAGGTCGAGACAGCTACATGACGACAATGTCGCGCATGCCGTCAAACAAATGGGGGCAGACACCTTAATCCCGAGTTGACACGCTACCCGGCATCCAACACGCGCTACGACCACACCCCCGGCCGTGATGCAATAAAGGGGCCGGGGTGAATTGTTTTTGAGATCAGCCTCCGCTAGAAATTTATTCGATCCCCTTTGATCACGGGTCGAGGCGGCGGGATTTGCGGTGGAACACAAGGTGGCGCCGGGGGGGGGCGCGCGCGAGGGGCGGTAAGATGTAAACTTAAAACGTATTCATGCAAGACCCTGAGTAGTGTTCGAGTGAGTGTTTTCTCTGGGGCGGGCTACAACGTAGTACCTAAATTAAAAAAAGGGGGGGCCAATGTCCGTACGTCCAGACTATTTCGCGAAAGGTGAGAAAGCCCGACTGATCCCGGTCGCTGCCGATTCGAACAAGGAGGTTAGAGCAACTTCCGTATTCCTCGCAACAATGATGGCCGTGCCACCTTTTGCTGAGCAGATGTTTGACACTATCGGGCAGAAGACGGGCAAACGGGCCGAAGTGGTCTGTTTCACGGAAGTAGGCTTTAAGCAGGCCAGCGAGGGCAAGAACTTCCGACCTGACGGATTTGTGTCTGTGACAGCCGGGCGCGGACGACAGTGGTCTGCACTCATTGAAGCAAAAATCGGCAATGCGGAAATCGATCACGAGCAAGTAAAGCACTACGCTGCACTTGCAAAGGACCACAGCATGGATTCCGTAATCACCATCTCGAATCAATTTGTGGCATTGCCTTCACATTCACCGGTCAACATTGGCAAGGTTTTGGCGCGCAATGTTGCACTCTTTCATTGGTCATGGATGTTCATCATCACCGAGGCGATGCTTCTCATCAGTGATGATGAGTTCAATACCCCCGAGCAGAAATTCATCCTGTCCGAGTTGGTACGTTTTCTGTCGCACGAGTCAACAGGGGTGCGGCGTTTCGACCGAATGAACAAAGAATGGAAAGATGTGGTGTTGGCCGTAAATGCCCGCAGCGCACTTTCCAAAATCTCACCGGATGTTTTGAATACAGTTGCGGCCTGGCATCAAGAATCCCGCGATATCTCGCTGCTCTTGACTCGCAAATTGCGTAGCCGGGTCCGCCAAAAGCTCTCCCGACTGCACACCAGCGATCAAGCTGCCCGCGTCGCGGCAGATGCAGATCGTCTGGCTAAAGATCACATTCTTGAATTTACGCTGGAAATCCCAGACGCCGCTGATCTTCTGGAGGTTCAGGCCGATATCGTTCGCCGCTGCATTATCGTATCCATGACGCTTGATGCCCCAGACACAAAACGCGCATCCAGCCGCGTCAACTGGTTAGTGAAACAACTCGCAAAATCCGAACCTGCCGATGTTCATATCGAAGCGCAGATGCCTGGCCGTGCGGCCGCCGTTCGAACGACCCTTACCCAACTCCGGAGCAACAGCGGATTTTCCGAGCAGGCTTTTTCATCAAACCTCCCCACATCATTCAAAGTAATGATGGTGCGCGACATAGCGGGGCGATTTAGCGGAAACCGTACTTTCATCGAAGAACTTGAGAATCTTGTCCCGGAGTTTTATGAGAATGTCGGCCAGCATCTTGAGACATTCCGCCCAAAGCCACCACAGCTCAAACCCGAAAAGCAGGCGGAAGAAGCTGTGCCTGATGCTTCACCGGGCCTTCAGGATGTTGCGGTTGCGGCAAATGACGCCGCGAATGAAGCGCTGGACGTTGTTGTTTCCGGGATGGCAACGTATGAGCGCGTTGAAAACGACGTACCAGCCTCCATCCAAAGCGGCCAGCCACAAATGGACACAAACACCTTAACCCCAAGTTGAAACCCTACCCGAACAAATGAGGTCAGCTCAAGATGGCCCCTTTGATCCTGATCATGAAATACTTTGTAACCGGACCTCAGCGGAGTGGCTCAACCTTTGTTTCCAGGTGCCTGTCTCATGATTACGGGATCCTGCATTTTGACGAGGTCGATTACGGCCTTTTCGATTACAAACGATTTGTTGATTTAGTCAAAGGCCATGGCTCATGGGTTGTGCATGGTCCGGCCATGTTTCACAGGACCATGGATGTTGTGAAGGATTTCCCGGACGCAACGATCGTCGTTGTGCGAAGGGACATCAAGGACATCCTGAAAAGCCAGGAAAGAATCCAGTGGGACGACAGGATGGAAAGAAGAAACCTTCGTGTGCGCGGTGACAAACGACCGATCGCACAGATCAAATACGATATTTGGGATGTCTGGAAATGCTCCATCAAGCATTACCTTGAATATCAGTACGGGGACTTTTCAAGGCATCCGCTTTGGGTAGACAAAGAACAGCGTACCAATTTTAAGCAGAAGCAGTGGGGGTTAGAGGGCTAAGAGCAGCCGACATGCGCTGGTGAAATGAAACAGCTCAGCACATAGCAGAACCGAACATTCCCAGTTCCAAACTGCGCTGAAGCCCCGGAATCCTCAACGTGCCATTGCCCGGATGCACGTTACGCCTATGTGTACGGCACGGGCAACCTGTTAGTACGATGCAAATTCCCCGCGCGAGCCATGGTGGACCGCGCGACGGATTGTTGCCAGCCGACGTCGGGTAGTGCCGGGATCGGCTGAGCGGAATAATGCAAGTGAGAGAATCCCTGCCCAGAAACCGATACCGTTAAGCAGATAAATCGTACGGCTTCGCATACGGGTTCGATAAAAGATGAATGCGTTCCGCAAGTCGAAAAATATCTGCTGATCGGAGGTGACTGGCGAGAACAGCGGATGCACGCGTCCTTTGTGTACATACCACGAGAGTTCCAGGTCGCGGATGAGCGCCTCCGTGCAAAGGTGATAGGTCACGCCATGGCGTGCGAGGCGTTCAGAAAAGTCCAGGTCGTCGTAGTAACAGAAAAAACGGGGGTCGGGCAATTCCGGCAACAATAATGCCTGGCGGCTGAGGAGTAGCCCACCGTATGGCGCCCTGTCGATGCGCACAGGGGCGTTTGGAAAGGATGTCTCAGTATTTCGCGCCGGTTTGCTGATGCCCAGCAGAAGTCCCAGCCGAAACGTTAAATTCAGCAAATTAAACCAACCATACGTATTGGGCCTGCCAACGGTTACGACTCCTCTTTGAGCAACCGCTCCCTGCCATGGCTGGCCTGGCCGGTAGGCCAGCAACGCCTGCATGGGATTACCCCCGAGTTCAGCATGTACGGCAAACAGTTTGTTGAGGCAATCGAGTTCTGGCAGGTTGTCGTCGTCAAGAAGCAGGTAGTAATCGGCATCAATCTGGCGTGCTGCCTCGATACCAAGACGAAAACCACCGGCACTACCCAGATTGTCAGGATTGTCGATGCTAACGAACCGGGTGTGGCCCGCCAGCGTGTAGGGCCGATAATTGCCATTAAAAACGGCAACGATGCTGCCCACTCCAAGGGTGGCGAGTCGTTCCAATACCTGAGCGAACATGGGATGCCGCTCACCATAAGTTACGGTAATCACGCAAAGGCGCTGACAGGGGTTGGCTCCCGCCGCAGATTCGGACGGAATGTATCCAGGTTTCATCACGGTTTTATTCATGCAAGCGCCCCAGCCTTGATGCCCAGGCAGCTGATCTGACTCAATGTCATGACCGGCTCTGGATTTTTTGTGTGCAATAGCGGCTATCCATCGACGCCATATCCTCGTACAGGCATGCATGCATCCCGCCACAAACGATGCATCTCCAGCAGACATGGCAGACCAAGCCAAGCACGCGCACCATGCCGGAACTAACGGGTCTTGTATATTGAGACGCTGAGAGGCGCTTATGGCGCCTGCTGTACTTCCGGTTTGCGGCGCCAGCTTTCCCAAACGAACGGATAGCTCCATTCCACGTCGTGCGTGACCGACAACCCTTTCAGTATTTCCGCACGCATTTCATGGGAGCCTTTAATCCACTCGTGAAACTGGACACGAATATAGTTGAACCTCTTCGTCAACCCTTGAGCCAGCATATATTTCAACAACGGATACTCGCCGCCCTCGATGTTGATATTGATCAAATCGACCTCATTCAAATCAAGTTTACGTAAGACCTCCTTAATATCCTTCAACTCCACTGTAACCATTTCAGGGTTCAAAAGGTGGGCAGGGCTATCCAGATAAATCGACGATCCCATCCCGCTTACGCTCAAAGCCGCGGTCGAATTCGAATCAGCCAGGCCATAAGGGTAGATGTGGATTTTGGGTTGCATGGAAAACTTTGCATGCAAAGTCGCATAAGCCGATGGCAAAGGCTCGAAAAGATGCATCTGTGGCCGATATCTGGAGAAAACACCTTCTGCCCACGTCCCGTCATACCCGCCAACGTCGATCACGATACTGTTTTCCGTAAGCGAACACTCCTGAAGGAGCTTCTTTTGTGAGCAGGCCAAAGAAAAATCCAGAATGGTTTTGGAGTAGTGGAAGTTCAGGGCAATCAAGGTGCTGACTCGAGCTTCTGGATGGCGAAACTTAAAATACAAGTAGTATGGATAATTGCTTGCGGACTTGGCCGCCAGATATACGAATCTGGCAAGATTTCCAGACTGCCACAAGGATTTGATACTTTTCCACACTTCCGTTCTCTCTTGTCAAAATCCAGTTAGCCCTACAGCTCATGCCACATGTTCCGCGGTCAGTGCCTGTTACGGGATAGCAAAATCCGGAAAGTCATCGGAGTTTTTGCGAGTGCGTTTGACCACAACTCTGTATGCCGCAACAGCGAAGCTGATTTGCTTCAGGTCGCCACTATCTCAAATTCCGCCCGGTATGGGTGGATTTATGCGGATATTCCCTGACTTCCGGGATGCGTTACGGAGTGACAACAGAAATCCAGAATCGCTTATCGTTTTCGTGCGACTGGCTGGATCAAAAAACGGGCAATGATGTGCTCAAAAATTTCGCCCGAACGTACAACCACACGGCAGAAGAAGGGAAATCATTTTTCCACACGCGACAACTAGCCCGCGCGCTACGACCACACCCCCGGCCGTGATGTAAAGCTGTCCAGCACCCGCAGGTAGCTGGCGCGTGCCATGGCGGTGGGGCTGGACAGGTTCTTCTGGCTCATGCTGCCCTTGAGCTGGGCGACGGAATCGTATTCGCGCTCGGTCATCCAGTGTTCCATGCCGCGCAGAATTTGCGTCAGCCTGCTCGGCCCGTGCTGCAACAGGCAGGAGGCCAGGTGCACCACGTCGGCCCCGACCAGCAGCAGTTTCATGGCCTCCTCATGGCTGTGGACCCCGCCGGTGGCCGCCAGGGTCAAGGGCGTGCGGCCATGCAGGATGGATAGCCATCGGATGCGCAGCAACGCCTCTTCAGGCGTGGAGAGTTGCAGCTGGTCCACTATGCACAGCATGTCCAGATCGATATCCGGCTGGTAGAAGCGGTTGAACAGGGCGACGCCGTTTGCGCCCGCGGTTTCCAGCTGGTTGACGAAATGCGGCAGCGAGGAAAAGAACGGCGACAGCTTCATGATGATCGGCAGGCTGACCACCCGCCTCAACTCGGTGAGCAGCTCGATGTAGCGCGCCTCAACCGAGGCGCCGTCATGCCTGGCGTCGGCGGCGATGTAATAGATATTGAGTTCCAGCGCGTCGGCCCCCGCCCGCTCGAGTTCTCGCCCGAGTTCCACCCAGCCGGACGGCGTGACGCCATTGAGACTCGCCACCACGGGAATCTCCAGGCGCTCCTTGAGCTGGCGCAGATGCGCCAGATAGCGTTCGAGGCCGCTCTGGAATTCGCTTTGACCGGGCAGAAAGCCGGCTTCCGCCTCGCTATGTCCCTGGCCGGCATGCAGCAGGAAGCGGTCGAGCATCGCGTCTTCCCGCCGCAGCTCTTCTTCGAACAGCGAATACATCACCAGCGCACCGGCACCTGCATCTTCCAGCCGCAGCGCGGTGTCGAGATCGCGCGACAGCGGCGAGGCCGAGGGCACCAGCGGATTCTTGAGGGTGAGTCCGAGGTAGTTAGTAGAAAGGTCAATCAAGTCAGTCTCCCGGTTTGGATTGATCGATATGGTGTTGCGCACTCTCCTGATACGTCCTGAAGCGCCGCTCGGCGTCCTGCTGCGCCTGTTCGAGGAAACGTTGCGCCGCTTCCGGATGGCTGCGCTGCAGCATGGCGAAGCGGGTTTCCGAATCCATGAAGGCCTTGATCGGCTGGCTGGGCGCGGCGGAATCGAGCTTGAAAGGGTTGCCGCCCGCCTCCGCCTGCCGCGGGTCGAAACGGAACAGCGGCCAGTGCCCGCTTTTCACTGCCAGCTCCTGCTGGCGTTGATTGTAGAGCATGTCGTAGCCGTGGGCGATACAGGGGCTGTAGGCGACGATGAGCGAGGGGCCGCGGTAGGCCTCGGCCTCCTGGAACACGCGCAGGGTCTGGGTATCCTTGGCGCCGTAAGCCACCGTCGCCACATAGACGTGACCGTAGTCGGAGGCCAGTCTGGCGAGATCCTTCTTCGCGGTGGCCTTGCCGCCGGCGGAGAACTTGGCGACTGCGCCGATCGGCGTGGCCTTGGAGGTCTGGCCGCCGGTGTTGGAATAGACCTCGGTGTCGAGCACCAGGATGTTGACGTCGTAGGGCAGCGCCAGCACGTGGTCGAGTCCGCCGTAGCCGATATCGTAGGCCCAGCCGTCGCCGCCGATGATCCACACCGAGCGGCGGATCAGCCATTCGGCGACGCTGGCGAGTTCCTGCGCGCGCGGATGCGTCGATGCGGACAACTTGTCGCGCAACCGGGCCACGCGGCCGCGCTGTTCGACGATGCCGGCCTCCTCGCGCTGGTCGGCATCGATCAACGCGCCGGCAAGATCGCCGCCGATTTCCGTGGCCATCTCCCTCACCAGCTGCTGCGCATACGCCATCAGCTGATCGGCCGCGAGCCGCATGCCCAGGCCGAATTCGGCGTTGTCCTCGAACAGCGAATTGCTCCACGCCGGCCCGCGCCCGGCACCGTTCACGGTGTAGGGCGTGGAAGGCAGGTTGCCGCCGTAGATGGAGGAACAGCCGGTGGCGTTGGCGATCAGCATGCGGTCGCCGAACAACTGCGTGGCAAGCCGGATGTAAGGCGTTTCGCCGCAGCCGGCACAGGCGCCGGAAAACTCGAACAGCGGGTCGAGCAGCATCGATCCGGGAATCGTGCCGTGCCTGATCAGGCTGCGGTCGAACTCGGGCAGGCCGAGGAAGAAGGCGAAATTGTCGCGCTCCTGGTTTCTGATCGGGTCGACCGGCGCCATGTTCACCGCACGCCGGCTGACATTCGACTTGTCGTGGATCGGGCAGGCCTCGACGCAATCGCCGCAGCCGGTGCAATCTTCCGGTGCGACCTGATAGCTGATGTGGGTGTCGGCAGGAAAATCCTTGCTCTTGGCCGGCACGTGCTTGAAGGTGGCGGGCGCGTCAGCCACGGCATCGGCACTGAAGGCGCGCGCGCGAATGGCGCTGTGCGGACAAACGAACACGCACTTGCCGCACTGGGTGCAGAGGTCGGCGTCCCAAACCGGAATTTCCAGCGCGATATTGCGCTTCTCGTGGCGCGCGGTGCCGAGCGGATAGGTGCCGTCGGCGGGGAAGCACGACACCGGCAGCGCGTCGCCGTGACCGTGGTAGATCGGCAGGGTGAGGTCGCGCACGAAGTCCGGGATATCCCCCGTCACGGCGGCGGAAGGTTCTGTTTCGGCGCTGCCCGTCTCTGCCGGAATGCTGACCTGATGCAGTTCCGCCAGCGTGGTGTCGATCGCCTTGTAGTTCAGCTCCACCAAGCGCCGGCTCTTCTTGCCGTAGGTCTTGTCGACCGCCTGCTTGATCGCGGCGATCGCCTGTGCTTTCGGCAGGATGCCGGAAATGGCGAAGAAGCAGGTCTGCATGATGGTGTTGATGCGCCGCCCCATGCCGGCCTCGGCGGCGACGGCATAGGCGTCGATCACCCACAGCCGAAGGCGCTTGTCGCGAATCTGCGCACGCATCCTGGCGGGCAGCGTGGCCCACACTTCATCCGGTTTGGCCGGCGTATTCAACAGGAAAACGCCATCGGACGCGGCGTGCTCCAGTAGATCGTAGCGGCCGACGAACATCGGCTGGTGGCAGGCGACAAAGCCGGCCATGTCGTGTTCGACCAGATAGGAAGAGCGGATGGGCGACGGCCCGAAGCGCAGGTGCGACACCGTCACCGCGCCCGATTTTTTCGAGTCGTAGACGAAATAACCCTGCGCCTGCAGATCAGTGGCTTCACCCAGAATCTTGATCGAGTTCTTGTTGGCCGATACCGTGCCGTCGGCGCCAAGCCCCCAGAACACGGCATGCTGAAGCTGCCGCGACGCATCGGTGCGGAAGTCCGCGTCCCATGGCAGCGACAGGTGGGTGAGGTCGTCGTGGATGCCGACCGTGAACTGGCGCCTGGGCGTGGCGACAGCCAGTTCGTCGAATACGGCCTTGACCATGCCCGGGGTGAACTCCTTGCTGGCCAGCCCATAGCGGCCGCCGATGACTTTGGGCATGGCACGCGTGCCATCGGACGCAGCCTGCGCCAGTGCGGTCACCACATCCTTGTACAGGGGCTCGCCGTCCGAACCCGGCTCCTTGCAACGATCAAGTACGGCAACGGCTGTTACGGTGGCCGGCAACGCTGCCAGCAGCGCACTGGGCGAAAACGGCCGATACAGGCGCACCTTGAGTACGCCCACTTTTTCGTCATGGGCGATGAGATGCTCGACGGTTTCATGCACCGTCTCGGCCCCGGAACCCATCAGCACGATGACCCGTTCGGCATCGGCCGCGCCCGCATAGTCGAACAGCTGGTATCGCCGCCCGGTGAGTTCGCCAAAACGATCCATCGCGTCCTGCACGATCCGCGGGAAAGCATCGTAAAAAACATTGCTGCGTTCGCGCGACTGGAAGAAGACATCCGGGTTCTGCGAACTGCCGCGCAGCACCGGATGCTCGGGCGATAGCGCGCGGCCACGGTGCGCGGAAATGAGATTGGCATCAAGCATGGCACGAACGGTATCCGCTTCCACCGCGACGATCTTCGCCACTTCGTGCGAGGTGCGAAAGCCATCGAAGAAATGGATCACCGGGATGCGCCCGGCCAGGGTGGCAGCCTGCGCGATCAATGCAAAATCCTGCGCTTCCTGCGGTGAATTGGCGGCCAGCAAGGCGCAACCGGTGGCGCGACAGGCCATGACGTCGGACTGGTCACCGAAAATCGACAGTGCATGGGTGGCGACCGCACGTGCGGCGACGTGCAGCACGAACGGCGTCAGTTCGCCGGCGATCTTGTAGAGATTGGGGATCATCAGCAGCAGGCCCTGGCTGGCGGTGAAGCTGGTGGCCAGCGCGCCTGAAGTGAGTGCGCCGTGCAGCGCGCCGGCGGCGCCGCCTTCCGACTGCATCTCGATGATTTTCGGCACCGCGCCCCACAGGTTCTGTCTGCCTTGCGCGGCCCATTCGTCAGCCCACTCGCCCATGCTGGACGCCGGGGTGATCGGATAGATGGCGACGACCTCGTTGCCAAGATAGGCAATGCGGGCAACGGCTTCGTTGCCATCGATGGTGAGCGTGGTTCCTGACGCTTTATCCGAAGGCGTATCCCCTGGGGCAACGTCTTTGGAACCACGGCCTACCTCTTGCGGGTGAAGCGCAACTCGCATGACAGAATCTTTCAGGATAAATCCATCCTTATTCTAGTCCGGAGTTGCAAATCATCCAGTTTCCGCCTGGATCGGTGAATTCAAAGCGGCACACGACACGCCGCAGCCGGATGCTCAGTCCCGAGGAACGACGAAGCGCGCGACGACCCTGCGCACCAGCGGCGCGACCACCATCACGGCCGGAAAGGCCACCAGCCATGAACTGAGCCAGGACGTGAGCCATTTTGCGACGAATGCGTCGGGCAGCCCGACCGCATTCCAGGTCGCCACACCCGACACGAGCAGGGACATCAGGCCGGACAGCAAGAAGGCGAACAGGGGGAGTTCAAAACGCGCAGGCAGACGGGGCATGACAAGGGTCGGGAACGGGCCGCACCCTGTGCGACCCGCGTTCCGTTCTCAACGAAGATGGTCAGCTGTTTCCAGCGGGGTACGGTGTGCCTGCTCGCTGTGCAGTTCCGGCTGGTACCAGCCGAGCTTCTCGCGCAGTTTGACGACGTTGCCGACGATGATGAGGGTGGGCGCCTTGAGTTTGGCCGCTTCCGCCAGTGCCGGCAGCGTGGTGAGGTCGCCGGTGATGACGCGCTGGGTGGGCAGCGTGCCGTGCTGAATGATGGCCGCCGGGGTGTCGGCTGTCAGGCCGTGCTTGATCAACGCCTCGCACAACAGCGGCAGGCCTTTCAGGCCCATGTAGATGACGATGGTCTGGTCTTTGCGCGCGATGCCTTCCCAGTTCATGTTGAAGGTGTTTTCCTTCAGATGGCCGGTGACGAAGGCGACCGACTGCGCGTAGTCGCGGTGAGTAAGCGGAATGCCCGCATACGAGGCCACGCCGGCAGCGGCGGTGATGCCGGGCACCACCTGGAACGGCACGCCGTGCTCGACCAGGGTTTCGATTTCCTCGCCGCCGCGGCCGAAGATGAAAGGATCGCCGCCCTTCAGGCGCAGCACGCGCTTGCCTTCCTTGGCCAGGCGCACCAGCATCAAGTTGATTTCCTCCTGCGGCACCGCGTGGTCGTCACGCTCCTTGCCGACGTAGACGCGGTCGGCATCGCGCCGGCACATGTCGAGAATCGGCTGCGAGACGAGGCGGTCGTATACCAGCACATCGGCCTGCTGCATCAGGCGCAGCGCGCGGAAGGTCAGCAGATCGGGGTTGCCCGGACCGGCGCCCACCAGATAGACCTCGCCACGGCTGATGTCGTGTTCGGCGCCATCCTTGATCATGGCGTCGAGTTGCGCTTCGGCCTCGATATCGCGCCCGGAAAACACCATTTCGGCGACCGGCGAGAGGAACACCTTTTCCCAGAAGGCGCGGCGCTGCTCCGGTTTGATCGCGTCGCGCACACGGTCCTTGTAGCGCGAGGCCAGCGCACTCAAACGGCCATAGGCAGCAGGAATCAGGGTTTCCAGCCGCGCGCGCAGCATGCGCGCCAGCACCGGCGATTCGCCGCCGCTGGAGACCGCGACCATGATCGGCGAACGGTCGATGATGGACGGCAGGATAAAACTGCACAGCGCAGGCTTGTCGGCCACGTTTACCGGGATATGGCGCGCACGCGCCGCGTCGGCGACGGCCCTGGCGGCGGCCGCATCGTCCTCGACCACGATCACCGCGTCCTTGCCGTCGAGCAGCCCGGGACTGAACGCATCCGCCACCCGATTCAGATGGTCGGCATGCGGCAGGCGTTCGAAGCCCGCATGCAATTCGGGGGCGGCGACATCGACGTACGCACCGGCACGCAACAGCAACTCAGCCTTGCGTGCGGCGGTCTCAGAGCCGCCTACCACCAGACAGTGACGCTCGCGCAGATCGAGGAAAATGGGCAGGTAGTTCATGAACTTTACTCGGTGGGGCCTGCGTCGGACCCGGATTCGGCGGCTCCGTCTTCTGCCGAATAGGGCGGAATGAAAATGAAGCGCAGGTCGCCCGGGGTCATTTCAACGAAATCAAGGGTCACGCCCTGCAGGTAGGGGGTGCTGGAGGCGGCGATCAGCAGTTCAATGCCATTGACGACCAAGTGCTCGTCCAACTCGCGCTCGATGTCGAAGCCCATGCCGTAGTTCACGCTGCCATCGTCTTCCTGATAAGCAGCAACGCGCAGGATCATCTCGAACACGTCGGGGTTGTTATTGGCTGCGCGAATCTGCGTAGCAGCGGCATCGGTGATCTTGATCATGGGCGTGTCCTCACGAAAATTAGTTGGCAGCGCGCGTCGCCTTGTGCGCGCGCACCTGGGTCAAAAACGGCGCGATCCAGCCCTGCGCACCGGTGCCGCGGCGATGCACGTAAGCCGCTAGCAGGTTGTGTTGCTGATAGCCGTCGTGCTGGCCATCGATGCCATGGCCGCGCTTCACCTGGTAAGCGTATATGGAGTCGGCCGGCAGGTTTTCCAAGCTCGAATAGTGAAATTCGTGCGCCGGGATGAGCGCGGTCTCCTGCCAGAGGTCGTCGCCCGTCGGCTGCAGCCGCGCATAGCCGCGGCCGACCGGGCGCTCGTGCATCACGGTATCGCCCGGCACCACGCCGACCATCTGGCGCGTCTGCCCCTGCCAGTTGAGGCTCTTCGACAGATACATCAGGCCGCCGCACTCGGCGTAGGTGGGCAGTCCGGCTTCGATGGCGCCGCGAATCTGGCTGCGCAGGGACGTGTTGGCTTCCAGTTCCGTCATGAACATTTCGGGGAAGCCGCCGCCGATGATGAGGCCGTCCACGTCCGGCAGCGTTTGCGCGTGCAGCGTGTCGAGTTCGACCAGTTCCACGTTGGCGGTGCGCAGGCTGTCGAGGTCTTCGCTGTAATAAAAACCGAAGGCCTGGTCGTGGGCAATGCCGATGCGCACGCGTTCGGCAGGCGTTGCCGCTTCAGCCGCAGGCGGGATTTCAAGGCCCGGCGCGCTATCGGCAATCGCCAGCAGGCGGTCCAGATTGACCTGCGCCGCCACCCGCTCGCCTACATGCTGAATCCGTGTCCGCGCGGCTTCCTGCTCGTTGGCCGGGACCAGCCCAAGATGGCGCTCGGCAATCTGCATGCTGGTGTCATGCTGGACGGCGCCGATCACCTCAACGTCGGTGTAATGCTCGATCACCGCGCGCAACTTCGATTCGTGGCGGCTGCCGCCGAGATTGTTGAAAATGACGCCGGCAATGCGGATGTCCCGGTCGAATGCCTGATAACCCAGGATCAGCGGCGCCACGCCGCGCGTCATGCCGCGCGCATCGATCACCAGCACCACCGGCGCACCCAGTAGTTTGGCCAGCGCCGCGTTGCTGTTGCTGCCGTCGAGATCGAGGCCGTCGTACAAGCCCTTGTTGCCTTCGATCAGGCTGATGCGCGCATTCGCCGCGGCGCGGGCGAACTGCTGTTCGATCTCGCTGCGCTGCATCATGTGGAAATCGAGGTTGTAGCAGGGCCGTTGCGCCGCCATCCCGAGCCACAGCGGATCGATGTAGTCCGGGCCTTTCTTGAAGGGTTGCACCGCATGGCCGCGCGCGTGCAGGGCAGCGCACAGGCCAAGTGTGAGCGTGGTCTTGCCGGACGATTTGTGGGCGGCAGAAATGAAGACGCGGGGCATGGAAGCCCCGCGCTTGACCGTGTTTTCTGAAGTGACTTGCTGATTCATGCCTGACACTCCCCGCCGGCCTTCGCCGGCAGGTTCATGCGATCAGTGCTCCAGCTTGGCGACGGTTGCGTCGTCCAGGCTGGCCGGCAGCAAACGCAGCACCTTGACTGCGAACGTGGTCGCCAGCAGTGCGATCGCGACGCCGCCGAGGCCCAGGAAAAGCTCGGGCATGCTGGGCGAGTAGCCATGCACTTCGCCGTCGAAGAAGCTGCTCTTTTCGGTCAGGCCGGGGAACAGGTCCAGCGGATAGGCCTGCGCCCCAATAATGGTGACGTACATCTGCGCGACACCGCCCAGGATGACGAGTGCGCAGGCGATCATGATCCACGTGCGCTGCTTGCCCAGCGCGCTCAGCAGGATGATCAGCGGAATCACGCCACCGACCAGAATCTGTCCCACCCAGAACAGCGTGGTGAAGATGCCACCGTCGCGCAGGATGAAGGCTTCCACCGCGTGGAACTTGGTGAAGTAGAGATTGGTCATGTGGTGAACGACGACGAAATACAGCACCGCCGCGACAAACACCACCAGCAGGCTCTTGAGACGCATCATCACCGCATCGCCCAGCGTACGGCCGGTCCATGCGTAGGCAGCCGCCAGCACCATCAGGTAAACCGCCAGGCCGTAGGCAAACGACATGATGATGAACATCGGCGCCAGCATGGCGGTGCCGTACAGTTCACGTGCGATCAGGAAGCCGAACAGCGAACCGGTACCGGTCGTCAGCACCAAACGCCAGATGAAGGCCGCCGTGCCGGCCGCCTTGGAGTAGGTCTTGACGCTGCGGTCGAGCATGGTCCACAGGTAGACGCCGACCAGGCCGAAGAAGCCGGAATACAGGAAGACGTTCCAGGTGAACATCGACTTGAAGTTGAAGTGGGTCATCGCCACGATCAGTCGATCGGAACGGCCCAGGTCGAGCACCAGCACCAGGAGGCCGCCCAGCATCAGCGCCAGCGACAAAACCGCCGACAGCGGTGCCAGCGGCTTGTACATCGGCTTGTTGAACACCGAAGCAATCGATGCCACGTTCAGCGCCCCGGAGGCTGCCACGATCAGGAAAACCGCAAACACGTGCGGCAGACCCCAGACGATCTGGTTGTCCATGCCGGTCACGACGTGACCGTGGTGGTGCATGTAGTTCCAGGCCAGTGCGCCGAACAGCACGAACAGACCGAAGAACCCGAACAGCAGCCAGTATTTCAGGCTGCTGCCCTCTACTTCGCGGAAGGTTATGCTTGCCATGTTGATTTAGATTCCGTGATAGCGAACGCCAAGATTGAGATTCAGATCGGCACGTACCTGCTTGGTCGGCAGCTCGCGCAGACGCTTTGATATCTCGCTTTCCGGATCATTCATGTCGCCGAACAGCAAGGCGTTGTGACCGGCTGCGGTGCAAGCCTCGGCACACGCGGTATTGCCATCGCCACGATCGATCTTCTGGACGCACAGGGTGCAGGCTTCAACACAACCGATGCCGCGCGGCACATCCGGCTTCTGGGTGTCGTTGAGCGATTCGTGCACCAGTGAACGCGCCTTGTACGGGCAGGCCATCATGCAGTAACGGCAGCCGATGCAGGTGTGGCGGTTGACCAGCACGATGCCGTCGGCACGCTTGAACGAGGCACCGGTCGGGCAGACATCCACACACGGCGGCTCGGCGCAGTGCTGGCACATCATCGGCAGATTGGTTTCCATCTGCGTCAGCGGATCCTGCAGTTCCAGCTTGCGGATCCATTGCGGCGCCTGCTTCGGGTGCTTGCTTTCCGCCACCGACGTCCAGCCGTTTTCAGTGCTGCACGCGCTGACGCAATCATTGCAACCGGTGGCGCACTTGGTCGCGTCGACCAGCATGCCCCAACGCACGGCGCTGCTGACAGCTTCATCTTCGGAACGGCCATGCGCCACTTCGTACAGCATGACACCAGGCGCGATCGCCAGGCCCGCGGCAGTCGCCGTAGCGGCACCGATAAAACGGCGGCGCTGCTGTGATTCAAGCTGCGGTGAGTTGGGCGTGTTGTCAGACATCGATTTCAGTTCGCTCATTGGGCAACCCTTGCCATCTCTTCTGCACTGACCTTGCTTGTCGCCTGAGCAGCAAGCTGGTGCTTGTAGTGCGCCGTTTCAGCATTCAGCGGATGCATTGCCGCCGAGCCTTGCGGCTTGGTGGAATGACAATCGAAGCAATCGATTTTCACGGCTGCATAACTGTGGCAGCTGACGCAAAAATCTTCCTTCGCGGCAGCAACGCTGCCGGTCTTTTCACTGGCATGGCAGTTGATGCACTCCTTCAGGCTGTGCTTCTTGCTGCGCACCCCTTCAATCACGGTCTGGTCACGATGCTGGTTCAGCACCTTCATGTGATTGCGCCGCATGTAGTCGGTATCTTCCACGCATTGCTCACCCTTGACCGCCTTGGTGATCGCCGGTTTGGGGGCGCCGCCGGCCTTGGGCTGGGCGTCAGACCCGGCCCAGGCCAGAGCCGCGGTCGTCAGCACGACCACGCCCAGCGCCAGGAGGCTTTTCATTTTGCCTGCCACGCTCAGTCACCCATACCCATGATGATGTAGCCGGTCGGACACACGTCTGCGCAAATGTGGCAGCCGATGCACTTGCCATAGTCGGTGTCGACGTAACGACCCACGGTGGGGTTGTCCTTCTTCTTCACCTTGAACACGGCGGTCTGCGGACAGTACACCACGCAGTTGTCGCATTCGAAGCACTGGCCGCAGGACATGCAGCGCTTGGCTTCGTC
>DILD01000071.1:22311-56805 GCA_002424845.1 Thiobacillus denitrificans
GCGCCTTCCTTGTCCAGCACGGTCACGTCACGGATATGACGCGGCACATTGGGGAAGTGGCCGAGGAACAGGTCGTCGTGCGGAATGATATGGCGCGCCGAACGGTCTTCGAAGTTGTGCAGGATGTCCTTGCGCTCCGAGGTGCCCCAGATCTGGCCCTTGACTTCGCTGTACTCGTGGCCGGTTTCGAGCCACTTGCGGATTTCGTCGAAGTGGTGAACGTCCACCTTCGGACGCTTGTCGAGTTCCTTGCCCTTAAGGAAGGCATCGATGCCGTCAACGGCGATGGAGGCATGACCGATCGCGGTGGTCAGCAGGTGCGGACGCAGCACGTCGCCACCGACGAAGATGTGCTCTTTGCCGGGGAAGCGATAGTTCTTGTCCGCCTTCATCAGGCCGTTGTTGTTGTTGAACTGCTCGAGGCCGGTGAAGTCCACGCCCTGGCCGATCGCGGAGACGATCAGGTCGCCCGGAATGTCACGCTCGGTGCCTTCGACGATCTTGGTTTCCTTGCCTTCCATCACGAAGTCAGCCACGCGCAGAGCGGTGGCACGGCCGTTCGCATCAACCACCACGCCCACCGGGGTGACGCCGCCGATAATCTCGATGCCTTCCTGCTGGGCATGCTCGACTTCGTGCTTGTTGGCGGCCATCTTGTCGATGGTGGCACGCGACACCAGCACCACTTCGGCGCCTTCGCGGGCGGAGATCGAAGCAACGTCGGATGCCATGTGGCCGGCGATGACGCTCTCAGGACGGTCGTCGTGCGTACCGGACTTGGTGACGTTGCCCAGACGGCGTGCAACGGTCGCCACGTCGATCGAGGTATCGCCACCGCCGATGACCACCACCCGGTTGCCGACATGCTGCAGGCGGCCTTCGTTGAAGGCGCGCAGGAAGGCGACAGCGGTCACGCAGTTGGGCGCTTCGGCGCCGGGAACCGGCAGCGGACGGCCAGCCTGCGCACCCATCGCCATGAAGATGGCATCGTATTCTTTTTCGATCTCTTCGAAGCTGACATCGGAGCCGATGCGGGTCTTCAGGCGGGTTTCCACGCCGAGGTCGATGATGCGCTTGATTTCGGCATCGAGCATTTCACGCGGGGTGCGGAAGCCGGGAATGCCGTAGCGCATCATGCCGCCGAGCTCTTCGTGCTCGTCGAAAATGGTCACGCCATGGCCGCGCAGGCGCAGCTGGTAGGCGGCGGCCAGGCCGGCAGGGCCGGCACCGATGATGGCCACTTTCTTGCCGGTTTCGGCGGCAGTGGACGTGTAGGCCATGTTGTTTTCGATGCCCCAGTCACCCACGAAGTGCTCGACCGAGTTGATGCCGACATGGTCTTCGACCATGTTGCGGTTACAGCCGGACTCGCACGGTGCCGGGCAAACGCGGCCCATCACGCCAGGGAAGGGGTTGGCTTCGGTGATGCGGCGGAAGGCATATTCCTGCCAGGTCACGCCTGCGGGCGGCTTCTCGATGCCGCGCACGATATTCAGATAACCGCGAATGTCTTCGCCGGCCGGGCAGGAACCCTGGCAAGGCGGCGTGGAGAGCATGTACTCCGGGCACTTGTGCGTCCAGCTCGCCTGGAAGATACGATCCTGCGCAGAACGATAGCTCTGGTCGGACTCGCCTTCCTTATAACGACGCCATGTAACGCCTTCGGTTTTTGCTTTGTTCGTCGTGACAGCCATGTTGGTTCTCCTAACGCCTACGTAACTAAAGATAGATAAATCGCAATCGGGCCGGCCTGATTCAGTCCAGCTTGATCGCCTTGCTAACCAATTGATGTACTCCGCCCACCATGCTCATGTCGAAGCCATACTTGGGCAAAACCTTGGTGAACTGCGCCTTGCAGATGGCGCAGATCGTGGCCATGAAGTTGACCTGGTGTTCCTTGACCACGTTGTTCAGCGCGGTGGCACGCGGCAACGCGCCCTTGACGCGGACTTCCATCAGGTCGTCGGTCAGCAGGCCGCCACCGCCGCCGCAGCAGAAGGTGGACTCGCGAATGGTCTCGTCCGCCATGTTGTGGAAATTGTTCACCACCGACTGGATCAGCTCGCGCGGGATGGTGAACTGGCCACCTTCCTCGGTGCCCATGCGCGACGCGCGCGCCACGTTGCACGAGTCGTGATAGGTCACGATCAGATCGTCGTTGAGCGACGGGTCGACCTTGATCTTGCCGGACTTGATCAGGTCGTTGGTCAGTTCGCAGATGTGCTGCGGCTGCGGATAGGTCGGGTCGAGCTGCTTTTGCAGTTCGATCGAGAACGGATCGTTGCCGCCATAGCCGATGCCGGTCAGCGTGTTCCAGAAGCTGTAGGCGACGCGCCAGGCGTGACCGCATTCGCCAACCACAATGCGCTTGACGCCAAGCTCCAGCGCGGCTTCACGGATGCGCATGGCAACCTTGCGCATGGTCTCGTAGTTGCCGTTGAACAGGCCGAAGTTGCCGGCTTCCGAAGCATGCGAGGACAGCGTCCAGCTGATGCCGGCGGCGTGGAACACCTTGGCGTAGCCGATCAGCGATTCGACGTGCGGCTCGGAGAAGAAGTCGGCGGACGGCGTAACCAGCAGCACTTCCGCGCCCTTGACGTCGAGCGGCATTTTCACTGCCACGCCGGTGTCTGCTTCGATGTCTTCTTCCAGGCCTTCCAGGGTGTCTTCCAGCGCGGGGCCGGGCAGACCGAGGTTGTTACCGATCTTCTGCACCTTGCCCAGAATCTCGTTGGAATACTTTTGTCCCATGCCGACGTGGTTGAGAATCTCGCGGCCGGCCATGGTGATTTCGGCGGTATCGATGCCGTAGGGGCAGAACACCGAGCAACGGCGGCACTCCGAGCACTGGTGGTAGTAGCTGTACCAGTCGTCGAGAATGTCCTTGGTCAGGTCCTTGGCGCCCACCAGTTTGGGGAACAGCTTGCCCGCGGTGGTGAAGTAGCGGCGATAGACCTGGCGCATCAGGTCCTGGCGCGCCACCGGCATGTTCTTCGGGTCCGCGGTGCCGATGTAGTAGTGGCACTTGTCGGTACAGGCGCCGCAATGCACGCAGGCATCGAGGAACACCTTCAGCGAGCGGTACTTGCCCAGCAGGTCGCCCATCTTGTCGAGCGCGCGCTCTTTCCAGTCCTCGCCCAGCTCATGCGGGTAACCCATGAAATCCTGAACCGGCTTGCCGGCGAGAAAGGACTTGGCATGCGCCATCGAGCCTTCACGCAGCTTGGGGATCTCGATCTCGTCCTTCAGTTCTGGAATGTCAAATTCAGCAGCAGCCACTTGAGAGTCCTTTGTCCGTACTTAATGTTCGTTAATCGCTGTCAACGAATCAGTTGTTCTGATCGAGGCGGGCTGCCCACGCCGCCACATGGCGATGCTCACGCGGATTGTCGGCCTGATTGCGCGTCGGGCTGAAGAAAATACCCGGTGCATGCAGCAGCTTGCTGATCGGAAAGATCACCATCAGCAGCACCACCAGCGCCAGATGCACCAGCAGAATGGGGTCCATCGGCACTGGCTGCACGTCGAAATACATCAAGCCCATGAAGAAGGCCTTGAGTGCCACGATGTCGGTATGCGCAACGAAGGTCATCATCATGCCGGACAGGCCGATCGCGATCAGCAGCACGAGCATCAGGTAATCGGACGGCGTGGAAATGTAGCGCACACGATCAACCAGAAAGCGGCGCGCAAACAATCCCAGCAGACCAACGACCATCATGATGCTGGCGTATTTACCGAAGGGCTGGACGATATTGACCCAGAACCAGACAGGCTCCGTGAAATAGCGCAGATGACGCGCCAGCACCAGGAACAGGCCCATGTGGAACAGCCAGCCGAACACCCAGATCCATTTATTGGATTTGAACAGGGATTCGAACAGCACCACTTCCTTCGCCATCCGGTAGACCACGCCCTTTTGCGTGATCGGCGCAGGGGTGGTCGGGATTTTCAGCGGCGCCGGGGTGCGGCTGTAGTCAAAAATCTTGTAGCCCAGGCCCACCACCAGCAACAGGGTGGCGATGTAGAACATCCCGGCATAAATCATCGTCACAGTAGACAAGCCTTATCTCCTATGGACACCGCGACACGCTCCGCACTTGTGCGCGCACGAGATCGTCAGTCCTAACTACGTTATGTTTGCGAATCAAACGCAAGCCTCGCTTGCTTTGCGCATTCGATTCGGAAACACAACCCGAAAATCGAAGTCGCCCCGGAAAAATCCCCGGGGCGACCCGAAGGCGTTACGGCTTAGATACAGCCGGTCGGCTTGGGCAGGCCGGCAATCTTACAAGCCTGCTTGGCCGGGCCGTAGGGGAACAACTCGTACAGGTACTTGTTGTTGCCTTTCTCAGGGCCGAGCTTCTTGCCAATCGCCTTGGTCAGCACGCGAACAGCCGGTGCGATCTGGTATTCGGCGTAGTACTCACGCAGGAAGTTGACGACTTCCCAGTGGCTGTCGGTCAGTTCGACCTTTTCTTCAACCGCCATATATTTGGCGACGTCTTCATTCCACTGCGACAAATCGACCAGATAACCTTCTTCGTCGACTTCGTAGTCCTTACCGGCGATATCCACCATGGGCATAGCAATACTCCTTTAATTAAAAGTTACAGCCAAGACTGACAGTTGCTGTGCTCTGCGACCAGATCCACAAAACCGCCGTAATCCACGACATTGACTCCGTCCAGCACACGCCCGGCCATGCCGCGCGCTGCCAGATCAGGACCGAGTGCGTAAATCTTGAGGTCAGCCGCTGCTGCCTGGATTTTCGCCGCTGCCGCGTTGCCATTCGTCGCTGCGTAAACCGCGTCTTCGATCAGCAAAACAGCAGAACCTTTGGTGGCCATGCGCAGGCAGCTTTCCAGCGAACTACGCTCCGCGGCCGATTTATTCACAATATGCAGCATGTCTATCCCCTTAGAAGCTGATCACGACGTCTTGCTCAGCCATGAGATTGGCCATCTCATCGACGGAGAGCACCGTCACATCCACAATCAGGTCATCTTCAGTCAGACCGCGCGCATCCATCGACGCCTGGTCGACATACAGCTTCTCGATGTCGTAGCCTTCCAGCGCACGGTAGGTCTTGGAGAAATCCTTGACCTCGATGCCCTTGGTGTCGATGCCTTTCATCAGCTGGAAGACACCATCATCGGTGAAAACCATGCTCACATCCTGATCGAAAGCAGCCGTAATCAGCACCACCTCCAGGCCCTCCAGCGCATACACGGTTCCGTGCGGCGCCTTACGGTTCAGGAACATGAATTTCTTGACGATGCCGGAGCCGTCATCCATATCATCCATATCGCTCATCTCGTTACCCCTCAATCACCGAACGTCACGAGACGATCGTACTGAATACCCATTTCCACCAGCTGACCCAGACCGGAAATCCGGAAACCCGGAGCCAGAACATCGTCATTGATGCCTCGACGCTGAGCGGCCGCCACACACACGACCAGATCGACGCCATGATCGGCAGCCAGTTTGGACCAGCGTGCGGAGACGTTACGATCGTCCTGGGGGGGCGTTGCCAGACGCGTGGAATTGTTCACGCCATCATGGTAGAAAAAAACACGCGGGACGGTGTGCCCCTTCTCGATCGCCGTACGGGCGAAGAGATAAGCGGTGTCACTGCTCTGATGGGTATAAGGCCCTTCGTTTACAAGAATGCCGAATTGCATGGCTAGTTCACACTCCGAAAAATCCAGTCATTATTTTCCTGCTTTCCCGCCACGGCAAACCGTGGCAGGAAATACACATCTTAGAAACGGATGTGAGCGGAAGCGTTCAGGTTGGCACGGCCACCACGCCAGTTATCAATGTGATACTTGGTGAAGGGCAGACCGGTCTTCTCGAAGAACGCGGGCCAGCCAATGCGGTCGATCCAGTCGATCATACGCTCCCAAGGCTTGCCGTCTTCCTTGTAGGTGGCGAGGATCTTCTTGACCACCTCAGCGACTTCCGGCCAACGCGGTGCGTTGTTCGGCAGGCCCGAGGCGACCAGCTTGTGGAAGGTCGGCTTGGAACGGGCGTTGGAGTTCTTGCCACCCACCCAGATCGCAATCTTGGAATGCTCGGGATCGTTGATCTGCATCGGCGGGCAGGGCGGGAAGCAGGCGCCGCAGCAAATGCATTTCTTCTCATCGACTTCCAGCGAAGGCTTGCCGTTCACCAGAGCGGGACGGATCGCGGCCACCGGGCAACGTGCCACGACGGAAGGACGCTCACACACGTTGGCGACCAGATCGTGGTTGATCTTCGGCGGCTTGGTGTGCTGAACGATGATGGCGATGTCAGCCTGGCCGCCGCAGTTGATTTCGCAGCAGGAGGTGGACAGCTTGACGCGGTTGGGCATCTCGCACTTGACGAAGTCGTCGTACAACTCGTCCATCAGCGCCTTCACCACGCCGGAAGCGTCGGTGCCGGGGATGTCGCAGTGCAGCCAGCCCTGGGTGTGCGCAATCATGGACACCGAGTTGGCGGTACCGCCGATGGGGTAGCCCTTGTCGTTCAGCGCCTTGATCAGCGGCTCGACCTTGGCGCCATCGGCAACCATGTACTCGATGTTGGAACGCGCGGTGAAACGCACGAAGCCGTCGCCGTACTGGTCGGCGATGTCGGCCAGCTCACGGACGGTGTAGTGATCCATCTGACGCTGGGTACCGGCCTTGACCGTCCAGATTTCGTCGCCGGATTCAGCGCGGTGATACAGGACACCCGGCTTCGGATGGCTGTGGAAAGACCACTTGCCATAGTTCTTCACCATCACGGGGTGCATGTAGGGCATCGGATCCGGTGCGCCGGATTCGATAGGCGGACGTAGTTCTGCCATTTTTTATCTCCAACTGATTTAATTCACGACCCCCGGCTCGCGCCGAGGACCCGCGGTAAACGAAAACTTAAGCGGCGGACTGCTTGTACTCGTTCCACTTCTCGACTTGCTCGTCCCAGTCGTCGGAACGGAAGTAGGGGTTGGAACGCGGCGCGCTGATCATGTTGGGGTCGACCGGAATATCCAGACCTTCGAGGAAGTTGGTCAGGCCGATACGCTCGATCATTTCGCCGGTACGCTCGTGCTCCAGCGCGTTTTCCGCGAAGAAGTCGAGAATGTTGCGAGCCAGCTCGTTCAGCTTTTCGAAATCCTCGTCGGACTCCAGCTTCATGAACGGAATCACCACGGTACCCATGGAGGCGCCAATCTTCAGCACGCCCTTGCCACCCACCAGGATGGTCACGCCCTTGTCGTTACCGGGCAGCAGGCCGCCAGGGATAACGTTCAGGCAGTGCATGCAGCGCACGCAGTTCTTGTTGTCGATGCACAGGGTGTTGCCGTCGCCCAGGGCGGCCGCGGAGACATTCTCGCTGGCCTTGAACTTGTCGGAAGCCACCAGGGTAATGGCCTTGGTCGGACACTTGCTGATCACGTCGTTGACGAGATCGTTCATGCCGTGGGCCTTGTAGTAGTCCTGAACCTGCGCTTCGTTGACGCGGATGTTGTCGCGCCAGGTGCCGATGGTCGCCATGTCGGAACGCTGAATGGCGTTCATACAGTCGTTCGGGCAACCGGAGAACTTGAACTTGAACTTGTAGGGCAAGGACGGACGGTGCATGTCGTCCAGGTTGTTATTGATGACGGTGCGCAGTGCCTTGGCTTCGTCGTAGCAGGACATTTCGCAACGCGAAGCGCCCACGCAAGACATGGAGGTGCGCAGCGCGGGGCCAGCGCCACCGAGGTCGAAGCCCATTTCGTTGAATTCGTCGAAGGCGCGCTGAACGTCAGCGGTCTTGATGCCCTGGAACATGATGTCGCCAGACTGGCCGTGGAACGCGATCAGACCCGAACCACCGGTTGCCGACCAGACGTCGCACATTTTGCGCAGCAGATCAGAAGTGTAGTGCATGCCAGCGGGCGGCTGGATGCGCAGGGTGTGGAATTCAGCCGCTTCAGGGAAAATCGGGTTGTGGTTTTCGTCCTTCAGTTCGGTGAAGCGGGGAATCACGCCGCCGCCGTAGCCGAACACACCTACCGTACCACCCTTCCAGTAACCGAACTTGGTCTTGTAGGAGGTTTCCAGCTGACCCATCAGGTCAACCATCATGTCGTTATCTTTAGCCAGACGCTTCAGGCCGGTCACGAAGCTGGGCCACGGGCCTTTCTCGAGCTCGTCCAGATTGGGCGTATCAATCATTTGCTTTGCCATTCTTCTCTCCTAGAAAATCTTCGAAATGCCCGCTCAGCCGACAGCTCAACGGTATTTCAGCATCGTATTGGCTAGGCAGCCGCGCCACCATCATTCTCATGGGTAAATTGCCTACTCCAATGGGATAGCTCGATACCTACCCATAGGGAGTATGGCGATTTCCCCAAGACGGGAGTGTTTCATTCAGGCCAAGAATGAGACATTACATGCCTGCCACAGGAACCCATAAGAGTATTAAAATATTGTTGCGAACGCAAGCCCCTGTGCCAAGCAGGGTTGAAATACTACGCGGCGCCCACATAAACGCAAAACCCCTGTTAAACGACTGCACGGGCAACCGCCCACCGACGAAACTGAAGCAACACGGGTCAACATTCCATGCCTGAAATCACCTCGCTAGACAAAATGCGCCTGCCCTTCGGTGGCCAGGAAGTCGAATTCCAGCACCTGACCCACGAGTCGGGCGGTGTGCCTTTTCTGCGTATCCGTATCCGCGAGAACAAACGCTTCACCATTTTTGACGTGGACCCGGTCAGCGCTCAGAAATGGGCCGACCTGATGCAGGCCTGGGCCCGCGAGCATGCTGGTGACGCGCCATGAGCTGGGCAGGCTGGCCGGAGAGCAAGCCCGAGTCGTACTCGCCGCACATGATCGATCTGCAGTTCGATCTGGTCGGCATGTCCATCCCGGCTGACAACGCACAGATGCTTGCGGATGCGCTGCTTCACCTGCTGCCGTGGCTGGGCGAGGATGGCGGCACCGGCATCCAGCATCTGAAAGGCGCAGAAACCAACAAAGGCGACGCCGCCCTCAACATCAACCGACGCACCAAACTGTTCGTGCGCGTGCCCAAAGCGCGCGTAGGCGACATGCAAAAACTGGTTGGGCAGACGCTCGACCTGGCTGGTCACGCACTGCAAATCGGCAGCTTCAAGACCCGAGAATTCAGCCCGTTCGCCAATATCTATGCCCATTTCGTTGACACGGGCAGCGCCACTGAAGAACAATTCGTGCAGGACGTGATGCATGAGCTGGATGGTCACTTCCAGCTGCGCTGCGGGTTTATCTGCGGCAGACCGCAAACGCTGCAAAGCACATCAGGCCCCCTTCATGGCTACAGCCTGATGCTTCACGACCTGCCTCCGCACAAGTCGCTGCAACTGCAGGACGAGGGCATGGGGCGCAACCGCTTGTTAGGCTGCGGGGTTTTCATCCCGCATAAATCCATCGCGCCGGTTGTTCCGGCGAATCTTTGAAACCAACCCGAAAGGAGTAAAACATGTCTTATGTCGTAAATGGTGAAGAGCTCGAAACCGGCGAAGAGGAGTTTCTGCTGGAAGCCAATTTCAGCGACGATGTCCCCCCGGTCATCGCCGCCGCCGAGAAAATCACACTGACCGACGAACACTGGCAGGTCATCAACTACCTGCGCGACAAGTTCAGGGAAGATGGCGCGACCCCCAATTTCCGCAACATGGTCGCCGAACTGGAAGACCTGCACGAAGGCGTGGACTGGAAGAAGAAGCTGTACGAACTGTTCCCCAACCAGCCGGCCCGCCAGGGCTGCCGCGTCGCTGGCCTGACCAAGCCTTACGGCAAGGGCGGCTACTGATTTAGCGGTGAGTTGGGAGCCGAGAGTAGGGAGCCGAGAGTGGTGAGCGGAGAGCACCACGCTCTTAGCTCTTAGCTCTTAGCTCTCGGCTCTCCACTCTCCACTCTCGGCTCCCCCCATGTTTTCCAACACGCTCGTTACCACTGAAGACCTGGCTGCGCATCTGGACGATCCCAACTGGATCGTTCTGGACTGCCGCTTCACGCTGACCGATCCTGATGCAGGTCGTCAGGCCTACGAGAAAGCGCACATCCCGGGCGCGCGTTATGTGCATCTGGACGATGATCTCTCCGCTCCAACCGGCGAAACCACGGGACGGCATCCGCTGCCCGATCCGCGCGTGCTGAATGAAAAACTGTGCGCATGGGGCGTCGGCGTCAACAAGCAGGTGGTGGTGTATGACGACAGCTACGGCGCCATGGCCGGCCGGCTGTGGTGGATGATGCGCTGGCTCGGCCACCCTGGCGTCGCCCTGCTGGACGGCGGCTATCCCAAATGGCTGCGCGAAAAGCGCCCGGTCAACACCGAACAGCCAACGCCGCACCGGGCAGCCTGCGCCTGCCTGCCCGAGCCCACGCAAATCGTGGCCGCCGACGAAGTTTTACGCGCATCGCAAACGGGCGAACAGTTGATCCTCGATGCGCGACCGGATCGTCGTTTCAGCGGCGAGTACGAACCGCTCGACCCGGTGGCCGGCCATGTGCCCGGCGCCGTCAACTACCCGTTTGACGAAAATCTCGACGTGGACGGCACCTTTCTGCCACCCGAGGCGCTGCGCGAGCATTTCCAGGCGCTGCTCAAGGGCAAGCCGGCCTGGCAGCTCATTCACATGTGCGGCTCTGGCGTCACCGCCTGCCACAACATTCTGGCGATGGAAATCGCCGGCCTCCCCGGTTCGCGGCTTTACCCCGGCTCGTGGAGCGAGTGGATCACCGATCCCACCCGCCCCGTCGCCACAGGAGAATAACCATGGCCATGCCCATTCGCGTCAAAACTGTCTGGTTCAAGAAGGACGGCGAGCGCAGCGCCGAAGAAATTGCCTCGGCCGTGGCCACCACCACCTGGCGCGTAGCCGACAAGGCCATCGACAATCTGGGCCGAGAGAACTACGACATCATCACGCCCGCGCGGGGGTTCAAACTGATTGCCGAATTCCTCGCCTTTCTGGTGCATTACTGCGATCGCATGGCTTATGGATCGCTCTCGCCCGAACGCCGCCTGGCCGTCCTGCAAGCGCTCAGCAACAAACTCGGCGAAGTGATGGAGCAGAACGTGCGCGAAGTGGTCGGCAAGGACGATCCACGCAACTACAAGCAGGAATTCATCGATTTTCTCAACCGTCGTTTTGCCGATTACAGCGAATTCGAATTCCCTGACGACGAACACGCCAGCTTCCCGGCATTGCGCTTCCTCGGCCTGCAAATCCGCGACGAGATGGGCGACAGCGACAAGACCTGGATCATGGACCAGATCATGGACCTCGAAATGCCCGAGATGATGGGCACAGTGAGGAAGAGCTTCAAAGGCCTGCTGTCCGACGCGCCGGTCAAGCGCGGTTTCGGTTCTCCCGACATGCTGCCCCCCGAATAAGGCCGACATGGGCAACCCCTTCGACCTCGCCGACGACACCGCCTATCGCGCCTGGCGCGACACCAGGCTCGCGGCCTATCCGCGTAGCGTCGACGAACTGATCGTGCCGCTGGCCGATCCGCGCCACCTCACATCGGGCGAAATCGCCGCGCTCGAATCGCGCTGCGCGCGTGCCAACATGGCGATCTACAGCGCACCGCACCTGCCCGCCGCCGACAAGGCTATCCCCAAACAACTGGCGCAGCAGCTCGGCCTGATCCATCTGGAAGGCAATTACCTCGCCGACGAGGACGGGCTGTCGAGCATCACCCCGGCGGGCGACGAAGGCAGTGTGAAGGGCGAATACATCCCCTACACACACAAGCCGATCAACTGGCACACCGACGGCTACTACAACGCACTCGACCGCCGCATCCTCGGCATGGCGCTGCACTGCGCGCAGGACGCCGAATCCGGCGGCGAGAACGCGCTGCTCGACCATGAAATCGCCTATATCCAGCTGCGCGACATCAATCCCGATTACGTCGCCGCGCTGATGCAGCCCGACGCGATGACCATTCCCGCACGCATGGACGAGGACAATATTGCCCGCCCTGAACAGAGCGGACCGGTGTTCGCGATCGACCCCGAACAGGGTTTTCTCAGCATGCGCTACACCGCGCGTACCCGCTCGATCGTGTGGAAGAACGACACCGTCACACAGGCCGCGGTCAAAACCCTGGCCGGCATCATCACCGGTTCCGAATATATTCTCACCGCCCGCCTGCGCCCAGGCATGGGCCTAGTCTGCAACAACGTGCTGCACACCCGCAACGCGTTTTCCGATTCGCCCGGCCACCGCCGCCTGCTGTATCGCGGGCGCTATTACGACCGCCTGAGTTTTCCTACAAGTGGCCAGTAAGGCTGGCCGTAGCGCTACAGGTGAGTTGCAATGTGCGTTTTTGATGAAGAACGAACACACGTCGGCCTAAGAGGCCTCGGAAGTTGCTGTGCCGCCTCCATCATGAATCGAAAAGAAGAAGCAGCAATCCATTTGCCGCCATGCAATCAATCGCCAAGAAGCGAAATCAAAAAATCTACCGTGACTCGAACCCGCAAAATATGCCTCAGGTCGCGGTGGTAAGTGATCCAAACCTCATGCCCGGGCAGGGGTGCGTACTCCAAAATTCGAATAAGGCTTGGATTGGCGTCCGCCAGAATACAGGGCTGAATGGATATCCCCAGGCCGCACACTGTGGCTCTCAAGCGACTGCTTGTGCTGTCACTTTGCAATATGCGATTGCCTGGAGTCGCATGGTCAAGCAGCCAAATATTCTCCGGTAAACCCGCCAGTTCATCGCCATAGCTAATGATGCGATGCCGCAACAGGTCCGATTCATTTTCGGGGCGGTCATGCGTTTGCAGATAGTCCCGGCTGGCATAAAGCCCCATCTCCATCCGCGTCAACTGGCGCGCGACCAAGTCGGCGTCCTTAGGCCGAAACAGACGCACGGCGATATCCGCTTCACCCCGCGTGAGGTTGGCGGTGCGTGACGATACATTCAGGATCAGCCGGAGATTCGGATACTGTCGATAGAACGCGTCCAGCTTGGGGATGAGCACCTCGTTGCACAAGCCCTCCGGCAAGGCCAAGCGGACGCTCCCGCGCAATTGCTCGAAATCCCCTTCGACCATTCGTTGAATGCTCTGCACCCCACTTTGCATCAGTTGAGCCTGCTCCAACACCCATGCACATTCATGCGTCAGGGTAAGTCCCTTTTTGTGACGCTGAAAAAGTTTTAACCCCAGCGCTGCTTCAAGTGCGTCAATGTGCCTGCCTACCGTGGGCTGGTTGGAGTGCAGTCGTTTGGCTGCAGCAGACAAGCTTCCTGACTCGGCGGCAGCCAGGAAGTAGCGCAGATCGTCCCAGTTCAAGCTATTCATTTATGAATTAAATTGATTCAGTAATAACTGTGGATGATAATTATATGAACAAGCTAGCATGCCGCTCCGCTATCGAAAAGGAGCACATCATGTCTACGCAGGTCGATCACGCAGAAATAAAGCTGGGCCAGATTCTCACGATGCTGCTGTCCGTCGCGGCGGTTGTGTTTGCGGAGCCTGTCTACCTTATTGTGCTGGGAGGCGTTTTTCTGGTGACTGCCGTGTACCGACCGCTCAGCCCGTTCGTTCTCATCTACCGGTATGTTGTCAAACCACTGGGGTGGATACGGTCTGACTATCGCCTGGATAACATTCAGTCCCATGCCTTTGGTCAGTTCATCGGCGCCATTACGGTCATGCTCGCCCTGGCACTGCTTTATATGGGTTATCGTCAAGCGGGGTGGGCCATCGTCGGGGTTCTGTTCAGCCTGACATTGATCTCCTATCTGGGCTGGTGTGTCGGCTGCTTTTTGTATTACCAGTTATATCGTCTTGGACTCCAGGGTTTCTTTAGCCATGCGCCGACGGATAGCGCCGCGCGGCGAGGGCAACGGCCTGGAAAATAATTGGGGGATTTATGGACGAACAACAACGCAAGCAGATGATTCAGAAGGCATTTAATACCGTGGCAGAGGGCTACGATCATCCTTCGCTGCCATTCTTCCCCCAAACGGCGCAACGAATGTGGAAGCATCTGTCGCCTGAGCCGAACGCTTGCTGCCTGGATGTTGCCACCGGTACCGGCGTGATGGCGCTCGAAGCGGCAAGGCATTTACCTGCAGGCTCCGTCGTCGGGGTCGACCTGTCTGACGGCATGCTGCGCCAGGCTCGGGCAAAGGCGCAGGCTCAGCAACTGCGCAATGCCACCTTCCGCCAGATGGACGTGGATGATCTTGATTTCCCCCAGGATCATTTCGATATCGTCACCTGCAGTTTCGGCCTGTTTTTCATGGGGGACATGGAAGGTGCAATGCGCCGTCTCGCGCACACCGTGAAGCCCGGTGGGCAAATTGCCATCA
The DNA here is from genome assembly GCA_002424845.1 of Thiobacillus denitrificans. Lineage (GTDB taxonomy): Bacteria > Pseudomonadota > Gammaproteobacteria > Burkholderiales > Thiobacillaceae > Thiobacillus > Thiobacillus denitrificans_F. The sequence continues at coordinate 36,663 of DILD01000071.1, forward strand.
GCAGCTTCACGGAAACCGCTTTCTCGCCCTTTGCCCCGGCCTTCTTGTCCCTTTATGAGGATTTCGGGAAACAAGTCCCACCCTTGTCCTGGAAGCGTCTAGCGAGCGTCGCGGTGATCGAAAAGCTTTATCGTGCTGCGGGCATTACCGATCTTGTTTTTCATCATGAACCGCTGGGTTACGCGCTTCAATCCGAACAACAATGGTGGGATGTTGTCTGGAACGCCGGTTTCAGGGGGCTGCTTAACCAGTTGAGTGAAAGCGAGCGTGAAGCATTCAAGACGCAGCATTTTAAAACGGTACGTGCACTGTGCCGCAACGGAGAGAACTGGCTGGACACGAGCGTGATCATCGCCATCGGTAGGAAATAGCCGGGTGAATCGGCCAGGCAGCGACGGCGCTGGAGATGCTTTCTGAGCCCGCCCCTCGAACTCACCGGGGTTCGCACGCGGCTTAGGCAACAGGTAAAATAGCGGTCTTCGTTTTTCGGCCATCTGCCGTCATGCAGCTTCTCGCCCTTGGGGTCAACCATCACACAGCGCCGCTCGCGATCCGCGAGCAGGTGGCGTTCGGCCCGGAAAAGCTGGTGCAGGCGCTGCATGAACTGACGCAAAGCCAGCGCGCTTCCGAAGTCGCCATCCTGTCGACCTGCAACCGCACCGAGCTGTACGTCAACACGCCCTCGCCCGACGAAGTCACGCAGTGGCTTGCCGATTTCCATCACATCGAACGGCGCGAACTTGCACCCTACCTGTATGCGCTGCCGCGTGAAAAAGCGGCGCAGCATGCCTTCCGTGTCGCCGCCGGACTCGATTCGATGGTGCTCGGCGAGACGCAAATCCTCGGCCAGATGAAGCAGGCCGTCCAAACCGCCGAAGAAGCCGGCACGCTCGGCCTGTTGCTGCACAAGCTGTTCCAGCGCACCTTCTCGGTGGCCAAGGAAGTGCGCAGCAGCACCGAAATCGGCGCCAACTCGGTGTCGATGGCCGCTGCCGCGGTGCGCCTGGCCGAGCGCATTTTCCCCAGCATCAAGGATCAGGCCTGCCTGTTCATCGGTGCCGGCGAAATGATCGAGCTATGCATCACCCACTTTGCCGCACAGCATCCGCGCCGCATGACCGTGGCCAACCGCACCGCCGAACGCGCCCGCCCCCTGGCCGAACGCTTCAACGCCGGCGTGATCCCGCTCACCGCGCTGCCCGACGAGTTACCCGACTACGACATCATCATCACTTCCACCGCGAGCCCCTTGCCCATTCTCGGCAAGGGCATGCTCGAACGCGCGATCAGGCAGCGCCGCCATCGTCCGGTCTTCATTGTCGACCTGGCGGTGCCGCGCGATGTCGAGGCCGAAGTCGCCGACATGGATGATGTATTCCTCTACAGCGTGGACGATCTCGGTCAGGTGGTGCGCGAAGGCATGGACAACCGCGTCGCCCAGGTGGCGCAGGCCGAGGCGATCATCGAGACCAGCGTGGAAAGCTTCGTGCACTGGATGGAAGGCCGTGAACTGGTGCCGGTGATCCGCTCGCTGCGCGACAGTGCCGAACGCCACCGCCGCCATGAAATCGACAAGGCCGAGAAATCATTGGCGCGCGGCGACGACCCGCGCGCGGTGCTCGACGCGATGAGCCACGCGCTTGCTAACAAGCTGCTGCATGCACCCACCCATGCGCTCAATCATGCCACGCGCAGCGAGCGCAACCAGTTCGCCCGCCTGATTAGCCAGCTTTACGGGCTGCATCACGAATGAAAGCCTCGCTCGCGGACAAGCTCGCTCGCGCCGACGAGCGGCTGGAGGAACTCGACGCCCTGCTGTCGCAACCGGAAATCGCCGGCGACATGGACCGCTACCGCAAGCTCACCCGCGAACATGCCGACCTCACCCCGGTGGTGGCGCTGTACCGCCAATATCGTCAAGTCGAGGCCGATCAGAAGACCGCCCGCGACATGCTCGCCGACCCCGACCTGCGCTCACTGGCCGAAGCCGAACTCGCCGATGGCGAAGCGAAGATCACGCAGCTGGAAACCGAACTGCAGACCGCACTGCTGCCAACGGATCCCAACGACGAGCGCAACATCTTTCTTGAAATCCGCGCCGGCACCGGCGGCGACGAATCGGCGCTGTTCGCAGGCAACCTCCTGCGCATGTACACGCGCTACGCCGAGCGCTGCGGGTGGAAGGTCGAAGTGGTGTCGGAAAACCCCGGCGAAGTCGGCGGCTACAAGGAAGTCATCGTGCGCATCGTCGGCCAGGGCGCCTACTCAAGATTGAAATTCGAATCGGGCGGCCATCGCGTGCAGCGCGTCCCGGAAACCGAATCGCAGGGACGCATCCACACCTCGGCCTGCACGGTGGCGGTGATGCCGGAAGCCGACGAGGTCGGCGAAATCGACATCAACCCGGCTGACCTCAGGATCGACACCTACCGTGCCTCCGGCGCCGGCGGCCAGCACATCAACAAGACCGATTCCGCCGTGCGCATCACCCACTTGCCGACCGGGCTGGTGGTGGAATGTCAGGACGACCGCTCCCAGCACAAGAACAAGGCGCAGGCCATGAGCGTGCTGGCGGCGCGCCTGAAGGACCGCGAACTCCAGGCGCAACACGCCGCCGAGGCGAGCACCCGCAAGAGCCTGATCGGCAGCGGCGACCGTTCCGACCGCATCCGCACCTACAACTTCCCGCAGGGCCGCATCACCGACCACCGCATCAACCTCACCCTCTACAAGATCGACGCGATGATGGACGGTGACCTCACCGAACTGCTCGACGCGCTGGCGGCCGAGCATCAGGCCGAGCTGCTGGCGACCCTCTCGGGCGAGGGGTAAGGCGTGAAGGGCGCACTCACGGTCGCCGGCCTGCTCGACGACGCCACCGCCCGCATCGCTGCCGCACTGAAACTCGACACGCGCGGCGCCCGGCTTGACGCCCGTGTGCTCGCCGCGCACGTTCTGGGGGGGGATGCCGCCTGGCTGATCGCTCACGACACCGATTTACCGGATGACGCCCATGTCGCCGCGTTTGAAACACTGCTGTCGCGCCGCCTCCAGGGCGAACCCATCGCCTATCTCGTGGGCATGCGTGAATTCTATGGTCACCCATTTGAGGTCTCGCCCGACGTCCTGATTCCGCGTCCCGATACCGAATTGCTGGTCGAACTGGCGCTGGCGCGCATACCGCCCGATCAAGCCCTGGACGTACTGGATCTCGGCACCGGCAGCGGCTGCATTGCCATCACGCTTGCGCTGGAGCGCCCGCTTGCGCATGTCACCGCGCTGGACCGCTCGACCGGGGCGCTGGCCCTCGCCCGGCGCAACGCCGAACGGCTCGGCGCGCGCGTGGAATTATTGAAGAGCAACTGGTTCGACGCCCTCGCCTCCCGGCGTTTCGACCTCATCCTCAGCAACCCGCCCTATATCGCCGCCGCCGACCCCCATCTCGCCCGCGGCGACGTGCGCTACGAACCCCTGAGCGCCTTGGCGTCAGGGCCCGACGGCCTCAACGACCTGCGCCATCTGGTCAGCCAGGCACACGCCCACCTTCGACCTGGGGGCACCCTGCTGCTGGAACACGGCTACGATCAGGCGGACAGCGTTCAGTCCCTGCTGCAGGAAAACGGCTTCGACAACCCAGAGAGCTGGGCCGACCTGGCCGGCATCCTGCGCGTCAGCGGCGCCAAGCGGCCGGAATCATGCTGACCCCAAACCCGCTTGACGCCGTTTTTGCCGTGCGTATAATTGTTGAGCATTCCACTCAGGTATTATTCAGGAGCCCCGCATGACCCCACTCGATCGTATCCGCGAACAAGTCACCAACAACACCGTCGTGCTGTACATGAAAGGCACACCCCAGTTTCCGCAATGCGGTTTTTCATCGCGCGCAGCCCAAGTGTTACAGGCATGCGGGGTGAAGGATTTTCTGGCAGTGAACGTACTGGCCGATCCGGAAATCTTCGAGAACCTGAAGCACTACGCCAACTGGCCGACTTTTCCGCAGCTGTATGTAAAAGGCGAGCTGATCGGCGGCTCGGACATCATGATTGAGATGTACCAGAAAGGCGAAATCCAGAAATTGCTGGAAGAGGCGCAAACCGCCTGATTTCCGATCAGCACGAAAAAAGCCGACCTGAGGTCGGCTTTTTTGTTGTCACTTGAAACGCGAATGCCTACCTGGAAGCCTCCGCTTCATCGACATCATCCATACCCAGCTCATGGATCTTGCGTGTCAGGGTATTACGCCCCCAGCCAAGCAGGTGCGCCGCTTCGATACGCCGTCCGCCCGTGTGGCGAAGCGCCACTTCGATCAGCGTCTTTTCATATGCCTGGGTCAGTTCGTCGAGTATCGATGCCTCGCCGCGCGCCAGCCTTGCGCCCGCCTCGGCAGCAAGGCCCTGAAGCCAGTCACCGGTTTTCTGCGCAGTATTGCCCTGCATCAAATCGGCCGGCAGGTCCCCCACTTCGACCACTTGACCTGGCGCCATCACCGTCAGGTAATGGCAAACATTTTCAAGCTGCCGGACGTTGCCGCTCCAAGGCAGGCCGACCAGCGTTTTGAGCGCAGCCTCCGATATCCCCTTGGCTTCCATCCCCAGCTCGCGTGCACTTTTCTGCATGAAATGCCGCACGAGCAAAGGGATATCCTCTCGCCGTTCGCGCAGTGACGGCAATCGCAGACGAATCACGTTCAGGCGATGAAACAGATCCTCGCGAAACAAGCCTTCGCGCACTCGAACTTCCAGATCCTGGTGAGTGGCGGCAATCACCCGTACATTGACCTTGATCGGCGTGGTTCCGCCTACACGGTAGAACTGGCCATCGGACAGAACGCGCAACAAACGCGTTTGCAATTCGGACGGCATGTCGCCGATCTCATCGAGAAACAGGGTTCCGCCATCGGCCTGTTCGAAACGTCCTCGCCGCTGGGCCGCAGCGCCAGTGAACGCACCGCGTTCGTGGCCAAACAATTCGGACTCCAGCAAATCCTTCGGAATAGCTGCCGTGTTGAGCGCGATGAACGGAGCGGTGGCACGCGGGCTGTGCCGGTGCAAGGCACGCGCGACCAGTTCCTTGCCGCTGCCGGATTCGCCGGTAATGAGCACGGTCGCATGCGATTGCGAGAGCCTGCCGATAGCCCGGAAGACCTCCTGCATTGCGGGCGCCTGGCCGAGCATCTCGGTCACCGGGGCCTCGCTCGCTGCCGGGGCCTCACGACTGGCGCTTTCGGCCAGCGCGCGGCGCACCAGTTCGAGCGCCTGGTCAACATCGAAGGGCTTGGGCAAATACTCGAATGCCCCGCCCTGGAATGCCGCCACGGCACTGTCAAGATCGGAATACGCGGTCATGATGATGACGGGCACTTTAGGCAAGCGCTCTTTCAGCGCCTGCAGCAACTCCAGGCCGGAGACCCCGGGCATGCGGATATCGGACAGCACCGCGACCGGCGAGCTGCGCTCCAGTTCACGCAATGCATCGCTTGCGGAACTGAAGGTCATGCACGGAATGTCTTCCCGCAACAGGGCTTTTTCCAGTACCCAGCGAATGGAACGGTCATCATCGATGATCCAGACACAACTTGATTTCGACATGGCAGTCAGCCCTGAAACGGAAGAAAAATGAAAAACACGGTATGGCCAGGATGACTTTCGCAATCGATGGTGCCGTGATTCTGCGCAACAAGGGTCTGCGCAACCGCCAAACCCAGCCCGGTGCCGCCTTCACGGCCCGACACCAGCGGATAGAAAATCTGCTCACGGATCGATTCAGGAATACCGGGGCCGTTGTCGATGATTTCAACACGCAACCCCAACTGATAGCGCCTGTTTTCCAGTGTGATCTGGCGCGCCACCCGTGTCTTGAAAACAATCTCGCCCTGGCCGTGCATGGCCTGCACGGCATTACGCGCGATATTGAGGGTGGCCTGAATCAGCTGTTCCGCGTCGGCGCGAATTTCCGGCAGGCTGATGTCGTAATCGCGCCGCAGAGTCACGCTTGGCGTTTCAGCCAGAATCAGGCTGCGCACCCTTTCGAGTACTTCATGGATATTAACCGCACCAAAACGGGGCACACGGTGCGGCGTCAGCAAGCGCTCCATCAGGGATTGCAGCCGATCGGACTCCTTGATGATGACCTGAGTGTATTCGCGCAGGGATTCGCGCGGCAGTTCGTGTTCCAGCAACTGCGCCGCACCGCGTATGCCACCGAGCGGATTCTTGATTTCGTGCGCAAGGTTGCGCAGCAGCTCGCGATTGGCCTCCTGCTGTAGCCGCGCCTGTTCCAGGCGGGCAATGCGCAACTGCGGATCCACCGAACGGATTTCGATGAGCACACCGTGCTGGGGCCGATCCAGCGGTGAAATGTTGCAGCCCAGACGGATCGGTGGGTGATTCCCCACCAGCACGTCGAGTTCGTATTCGACCACCGTTTCGTTTTCACTACGCACCGTGCGAATCGCCGCCAGCAATTCCGGGCTGCGCTCGAACACCCGCGCAGCATCCTCCCCGACCAGCAGCGCACCTGACAGTCCCAGCAGGGTTTCAGCTGCCGGATTGACGAACAGGACACGATCGTCCGCATCAAGCACCATGGTGCCGGTAGACAGACAATCAAGCCCGGAAAAATCCATCGAGGGAAGCGATATCATGCGCATGCATTTTCAGAAGCACTGATTGTGCCAGAGCGTGGTTGTTGATGCTTTAGCGGCTTTACAACCACGGCCTACCCCTTGCGGGTGGAGCATGGCTATCAACGCACGAGACTCGTCACACGCCTGGGCTCGCAGCAGAGCGAAGACTTCATGACCAGCCTGACCGCCTTGCTGGGCTTCAAGAGCAACGCGGACTGGCGCTGACGCAAAACCTATTTCAGATTGGCCAACTCGCGCTGGATGGACACGATGTTCTTTTCGTGCTGTTGAGCCGTGTCACGCAATTTTTTTACCCGATTCAGGTAACTAGCATCGCCTGCGCGTTCACCCGGCTGCAGGCGCTCGCCCAACGCCAACTGGCGGCGCGCTTCGTCGGCATTGCGGCGCTCGCTATCAATTTCATCCTGCAGCACCTGGCGACGAATGTCGTCGCGCCGCTTTTGTGTACCCGTATCGATTCGTGGAAAATCCGCAGGGCTGGGGACGGATGCCCGCACAGGCGCCTTGCCCGCAGGCGGTGGCGACACCGGCGCACCCGGCAGATCAATGCGCTTGGCCCCTTTTTTATACACATCGGTAAAGGTCACCCGACCGTCTTCATCAACGTACTTGTATATTTCCGCATACGCAGGCGCAGCCAGGATCAGGCACATCAGGAAGGGAAGGCGTTGAATTTGCATGAGGCGAGTTTAACGTACCCGTTTTTTAACGGCCAAACACCCACGATCTTTATGATCGCCTGGCAACAAAAAGGGCGGCCTTGGCCGCCCTTTTTACTGCAAAAACAACATTTACAGCGAGTAATACATCGCGAACTCGACCGGGTGCGTGGTCATGCGGAACTTGGTCACTTCTTCCATTTTCAGCGTGATGTAGGCATCGATCATGTCGTTGGTGAACACGCCGCCGCGGGTCAGGAACTCGCGATCCTTGTCGAGTTCTTCCAGCGCCATTTCCAAGCTGTGGCAGACCTTCGGGATCTTCGCATCTTCTTCCGGCGGCAGGTCGTACAGATCCTTGTCCGACGGATCGCCGGGGTGAATCTTGTTCTGGATGCCGTCGAGGCCGGCCATCATCAGCGCGGCAAAACACAGGTACGGGTTGGCCGTGGGGTCCGGGAAACGGGTCTCGATGCGGCGGGCCTTCTCGGAAGCGGCGATCGGAATACGGATCGAAGCCGAACGGTTACGAGCCGAGTAGGCCAGCATCACAGGCGCTTCAAAGCCGGGCACCAGACGCTTGTACGAGTTGGTCGACGGATTGGTGATCGCATTCAGCGCTTTGGCATGCTTGATCACGCCGCCGATGTAGTACAGGCACATTTCGGACAGACCGGCGTAGCCGTTGCCCGCGAACATGTTCTTGCCGTCTTTCCACAACGACATGTGCACGTGCATGCCGGAGCCGTTGTCGCCGACAATGGGCTTGGGCATGAAGGTCGCGGTCTTGCCATAGGCATGAGCGACGTTCTGCACGATGTACTTCAGGGTCTGGGTCCAGTCGGCGCGCTTGGTCAGCGTGTTGAACACGGTGCCAATCTCGCACTGGCCAGCGGTGGCCACTTCATGGTGGAACACTTCAACCGGAATGCCGGCCTCTTCCAGCGCCAGCACCATGGCGGCACGGATGTCCTGCAGGCTGTCGACCGGAGGCACGGGGAAATAGCCGCCCTTCACGCCCGGGCGATGGCCGGTGTTGCCGTTTTCGAACTTCTCAGCGGACGACCAGGCGGCCTCTTCGGAGTTGATCTTCACGCCGCAGCCCGACATGTTGTCGTGCCAGGTGATGGAATCGAAAATGAAGAACTCGGGTTCCGGGCCGAAGTAGGCGGTGTCGGCGAGGCCGGTCGACTTCAGATAGGCTTCGGCGCGTTTGGCCACCGAGCGCGGGTCGCGCTCGTAGCCCTTGCCGTCGGACGGTTCGATCACGTCGCAGGTCAGGATCAGGGTGGGCTCGTCGAAGAAGGGGTCCATGTAGGCCGAATCCGGATCCGCTTTCAGCAGCATGTCGGAGGCCTGGATGCCTTTCCAGCCGGCGATCGAGGAACCGTCGAAGGGGTGGCCGTCTTCGAACCAGTCTTCCGTCACGATACGGGCCGGGATCGAAACGTGCTGCTCCTTGCCACGGGTATCGGTAAAACGCAGGTCGACGAATTTCACTTCGTCGTCTTGAATTCTTTTGATTACATCGACTGCGGTCATGCAGAGTCTCCTCAAACTGAAAAAATTAAAATGGCATGCACCCATGACGCACAGGTACGCACGCCACCACATGTCATAAACGTTGCAAAAAACTTAGCAGCAACCGTGCCATATTTAAAAAACGCCTGAAATCATTGTGCCACAAGGCACACTTGCCGCAATAGCATCACAGCACCCCGCAACGCTAGCACCAATATAGTGCGCCAATCACAAACACGCACCGCTATGGTGCGCGTTGCGCCGGGCAGCAGATTTCGTATACTCAAATGACTTCCTCCAGGACATGAGTCATGGGACGCATCACCGAATTGCTCGATCTCGCACGCTACCGTAGTCAGGCACAATCCTGGCCGTATGCGGGGGCATTATTGCCGCACGAAGCACACGAACTGCTGCGACTCGCACCCGGCGCGCGTCTGATCGATGTGCGTTCGCAAGCGGAACTTGAGTTGAACGGCGCCATTCCCGATGCGCTGCATGTCGAATGGATGTCCTGGCCAGGCTGGGTACCGAACCCCCATTTCCTGGCCCAGTTGACCCAGGCTACCGACCCGGAGTCGCTCCTGTTTTTCATCTGCCGCAGCGGTCCGCGTTCGCATCGCGCGGCTGCCGCCTGCACCGAAGCGGGGCGCAACAGTTGTTATAACGTGCTGGAAGGTTTCGAGGGAGACCTCAACAAGGCCACCGGCCACCGCAACGAACTCAACGGCTGGAAACAGCGCGGCCTGCCCTGGGCGCAAAGCTGATCGGCCTGCTCCGCAACTTGTCACGCAAGTCTTGTCTTTCAGCGGCTAAAATACCGCCTCCATGACCGACCGCTACGCCGTATTCGGGCACCCGATTGCCCACTCCAAATCTCCGCTGATTCACGCCGCGTTTTCCCGTCAAACCGGGCAGGACATGACGTACGAGGCCATTCTTGCGCCACTCGATGGTTTTGCGGACAGTATTGCCGCATTCATCGCGATGGGCGGACGTGGCGCCAACGTCACCGTCCCATTCAAGGAAGAAGCCTTCAGACTGGCCAGCCGCCTGAGCACCCGCGCCCAGCGCGCCGGCGCGGTAAACACGCTGACGTTCGATGTCGACGGCATCGCAGGTGACAATACCGACGGCGCCGGACTGGTCGCCGATCTCACCCGAAACCTGCACTGCGCACTGGCCGATCGACGCATCCTGCTGCTCGGCGCCGGCGGCGCCGCGCGCGGTGTCATCGAACCGCTGCTCGACCAGCAACCCGCCGCGCTCGTCATCGCCAACCGCACCGTCGGCCGCGCGCAGGAACTGGCCGGGCTGTTCGGTCGCGGGGTCATCGCCTGCGGTTTCGACGACACCGACGGCCCCTTCGACGTCGTCATCAACGCCACCGCCGCCAGCCTGGCCGGCGAACTGCCGCCACTGTCGCCCGCGACCTTCACCACCGGCACGCTCGCCTACGACATGATGTACGGACGCGACACGCCCTTCCTCACCTTCGCCCGCGCACACGGCGCAGCAACTGCTGACGGACTCGGCATGCTGGTGGAACAGGCGGCCGAGGCGTTTACCCTGTGGCGCGGCATCCGGCCCGACACCGCATCCGTCATCGCATCGCTGCGCACATGACTCGCACCGCATTGCGCTGGTTCGGCAGAGGGCTCACGGCAGCCATCGGACTCGTGCTGCTCTATCAGCTGTGGATCTTCGCGCACGTGCTGTGGTGGATCGACCACAATCCCGCCTCCACCGCGTTCATGGCAGCCGGCCTGGCACGCCAGCAGGACAAGAATCCCGATGCCGAACTGCGCCACAGGTGGGTACCGTATGAACGCATCTCGATCAATCTCAAGCGCGCCATCGTCGCCGCCGAGGATGCGAAATTCCTCGAGCATGAAGGTTTCGATGTCGAAGGCATCCAGAAGGCCGTGGAGAAAAACCTGAAGAAGGGCCGCCTGGTGGCCGGCGGCTCCACCATCAGCCAGCAACTGGCCAAGAACCTGTTCCTCTCCGGCAAGCGCAGCTTCATCCGCAAGGGCCAGGAAGCTGTCATTACGCTGATGATCGAAGCCACCTGGAGCAAGCGTCGCATCCTCGAGGTCTATCTGAACGTCATTGAATGGGGCAACGGCATCTACGGTGCGGAGGCTGCCGCCCGCCGCTATTACAAAATCCCGGCCGCCAATCTCAGCCGCGACCAGGCGGCCCAACTGGCCGCAATGGTGCCCAACCCGCGCTGGTATGAACACAACCGGGGCTCACGCAACTACCAGCGCCGGGTGGCGGTCATCAAGCGCTATATGAGCCATGCCCAGGTGCCGCGCTGAGCAGCGCAGCCCATTTAAACCGAAACGCAGTTACGCCCATTCTGTTTGGCGCGGTACAGAGCGGCATCTGCTGAGGCAATCAGGGTTTCCAGCGAATCCCCGGCTTTCATTTCAGCCAGGCCAAGCGACAAGGTGATGGACGGCAGGCGTCTCCCATCAGGTGCCTGGACCGGTATTTTTCCCACCTCGCGACGCAAGCGTTCCGCCATGGAAACCGCGTCCCCCAGGCGGGTGTCGGGCAACATGATGGAAAACTCTTCGCCGCCGTAACGGGCGGCAAGGTCGTTTGGCCGGATGTTGTCGGCAATCGCCTTGCCCAGGGCCCTGAGCGCACAATCCCCCCCAAAATGACCCTGTGTATCGTTGTAATGCTTGAAATGGTCAACATCCAGCATGACCACGACAACGGTTTGACCCTCTTTGGCACAGCGCCCCATCTGACGCGCAAAAGCGTCTTCCAGCCAGCGGCGATTATGCAGCCCGGTCAGCGCATCCACGCAGGCGTGCTGCTGGTATTCCTGCTGTAACTGGAGGCTGTTGATCAGATCTGCCTCGGCCTGCTTACGCGCGGTGATATCCCGTACCAGCCCGGTAAACAGACGCTGCCCCCCGATAAGGGTTTCGCTTACGGCAAGCTCCATGGGAAAAACGCTGCCATCCTTGCGCTGGCCAAGCACTTCGCGTCCGATGCCGATGATCCTGCGCTCGCCGCTGGCCAGATAGTGCTGGAGGTAGCCATCATGTGCGCTGCGATAAGGCTCCGGCATCAGCATGCTGACGTTACGGCCACGCACCTCGTCGAAGCGATAACCAAAAACCCTCTGAAAAGCCGGGTTGACCAGCTCAATGCGCCCCAGCTCATCGATCATGACAATGCCATCGATGACCGTATCGAAGATCGCCTGCTGTCGCGCCTCGGTCATATGCAGCATGGATTTCTGGGCATGCAGATGCGCGTCAGCTTTTCTGAGCAGGCTGAACAGAAAAGCCATCAGCAGCGCCAGCATCGAGATCGAGATGGCTGCCGTGACGGCAGCCATCTGCCAGAAAGCCGCCTTTTGTGCCGACACATCCATCATGACGAACAGATGACCCACCCTCCGTCCCGAGGCATCCTTGACCGGCACGGTAGCGGCTCGCCAGGGTTTTCCCGCTATCTTTGCTTTCACGCTGAAAGCCTGCCGGTCATGCTCGGCCAACAGTCGATCCAGGAAACCGGGGGGAATCGGCCAGAGCGTAGTGTGAATCAGCACATCATGGGGGTAATCGTCCCAACCAAACTGACGGCCGGTCAGTTTCATTCCTGTTTCCCAGGCATCCCGTTTCACCATTTCCTTGTGGATGGCCAGGGCCACCTCGACCCCGTCCGGCTGCTTAAGCCCAGACAGGATATCGTCCATCTCCTTGCCAAGCTCCACATAACCGATCAGTTCACCCCCGGAAAAAACCGGCTGAACCATCCGCAGAATAAGGAGGCCGAATGATCCAAGTTCAAGGCCGCCGGCCGGCTTGCCCGTGCGTTCCGCCTCGAGGAGGGTGTGACGGCTGATTCTCCCGCCCTTTTTCTCAGGGAACTGCACCCGCAGGATGCTGTAGCGATTCCTGTCCTGGAAATAGAAATGGGAAATGCCGTATTTGCGGCGCAACTCCTCCAGCAGTTCCCGGTTATCGGACAGCAGCCGCTCACGATCGCCCTTTCGTAAGGCCTCGCGCAGCGCGCGATCGGCAGTGATGCGCTCAAGCAATGCCCCCATGACAGCCAGTTGCTGCTCCTGCGCGGTCTGCAAGCGGCTGGGGATCTCGGCGATGCGCTGCGCGAGCGCATCCTGCAATCGCTGTTCCTGCTGGTACCAGAAGGCTGCGGCAACTACAGTCGCCACCAGCAGCAGCGTGGCGACCAAAGGCCACATCAGACGCCTCAGAACGGGGCTGTCAGCCACGAAAGCATCCTTCCCGGACGCCCACACCCTGGTTTTATGCTTATGTTGTCCAGACACCCTAGCCTTCCCTGCACAGAATCCACATCTTTTGCCATTAATTACACGACCTCTGCCATAAATCAATAGCGACATGAGACCCCATCCTGCGGAGTTCACCGGAGCCGAGATACAGGCACTTCAAGCCAGACTTCCCAAGCCGGACCCACCGCCCAGACACAGGAGTCTGCGCCCACGCGTGTAGCGGCGCGTTACAATCGCGGGGCACTTACTTTTACGCCCCATGACCGACGCCCTCGAAAATCAGTCCCAGGACAACCTCGAAGCTCATCTCGCGCAGGTGCAGACCCTGCTCGGCCGCATGCGCCTGGTGGAAGAGCTGGTTCATAAACAGGGCGGACCACGGCAAGACCTGGTCGAGAATCTGGTCCACAAGCAGAACCTGAACGAGCTGCAGCGCAAGCTGGAAGCGCTGCACCCGGCCGATATCGCCTACATCCTGGAAGCCCTGCCGCTGGACGAGCGGCGGCTGGTGTGGAGCCTGGTCGGCGCCGAGAACGACGGCGAGATTCTGCTGGAGGTGTCCGATTCGGTTCGCGAATCGCTGATCGAAACGATGGACAAGGCGGAGCTGCTGGCCGCCGCCGAATCGCTCGACACCGACGAGATCGCCGACATCGCAGCCGACCTGCCGCGTGACGTGATCCAGGAGCTGCTCACCACGCTGGACGCACAGAAGCGCGCCCATCTGCAGTCGGCACTGGCCTATCCCGAGGACACCGTGGGCGCGCTGATGGACTTCGAGATGGTCACCATCCGCGCGGATGTGACGCTGGAAGTCGCGTTGCGTTACCTGCGCCGCCTGGGCGAACTGCCCGACCAGCTCGACAAGCTGTTCGTGGTCGACCGCGACGATGCGATCATTGGCGTGCTGCCGCTGAAACGATTGTTGACGACCGACCCCGAGGCCTCGGTGGCGGCGGTGATGGTCGAGGACTTCGTGAAATTCCACCCCGAGGACGAGGCGCAGGAAGCCGCGCAGGCGTTCGAACGCTACGACCTGGTGATGGCGCCGGTGGTCGACATGCAGGGCCGCCTGATCGGCCGCCTGACCGTCGACGCGGTGCTGGACTACATCCGCGAATCGGCCGACGCCGACATGCTGTCGATGGCCGGCCTGAAGGAAGAGGAGGACCTGTTCTCCACCGTCTGGCGTTCGGCGAAGAACCGCTGGATGTGGCTGGCGATCAACCTCGCCACCGCCTTCATCGCCTCGCGCGTGATCGGCGCGTTCGAGGGCAGCATCGAAAAGCTGGCGGCACTGGCGGCGCTGATGCCCATCATCGCCGGCATCGGCGGCAATACCGGCAACCAGACCATCGCCCTCATCGTTCGCGGCCTCGCGCTGGGCCAGATCACCCAGGCCAACGCACGCCGCCTGATCGTCAAGGAACTCGGCGTCGCCCTGTTCAATGGCCTGCTGTGGGGTTCGGTGGTGGGCGTCTTCGCCTGGCTGCTGTACGACAATCTGGCGCTGGGCGGCGTCATGGCGCTCGCCATGCTGCTCAACCTGATCGTCGCCGCGCTGGCCGGCATTTTCATTCCGATGACGCTGGAACGCATGAAGCGCGACCCGGCCGTCGGCTCGTCGGTGCTGCTGACCTTCACCACCGACAGCATGGGCTTCTTCATCTTCCTCGGGCTCGCCACCGTGCTGCTGCTATGACGCCGCCGGACAGCAAGACCCTGTATCTGCGGCTGCTGGGTTATGTCAAGCCCTATTGGCGCATGTTCGCGCTGTCCCTCGTCGCGCTGGTGCTCACCGCCGCCACCGAGCCCTTGCTGCCGGCCTTGTTCAAGCCCTTGCTGGACCAGGGTTTCGTCGCCAAGGATCCGGCTTTCATCCGCTGGATTCCGATTCTGCTGCTGGGGCTGTTTCTGATACGCGGCATCACCAGCTTCATCAGCACCTATTGCATGGCCTGGGTCGGCAGCCGCCTGGTGATGGACCTGCGCGCCGCGATGTTCGACAAGCTGATGACCTTGCCGACCCGCTATTTCGACCAGAATCCGAGCGGGCAGCTGATCGCCCATCTGGCGTTCAACGTCACCCAGGTCACGCAGTCGGCCACCAGTTCGCTCACCACCCTGGTGCGCGACACCGTGACCGTGCTGGGCCTGCTCGGCTATCTGCTGTGGCTGAACTGGCAGTTGACGCTCATCGTATTCGCGATGGCGCCGCTCACGCTGTGGGTGGTGCGCATCGCCAGCACACGCCTGCGCGGCCTGTCGCGCAAGGCCCAGCAGAATATCGGCGACCTCACCCAGGTGATCGACGAGGCCGTGGGCGGGCATCGCGTGGTCAAGCTCTACGGCGGCGAGGACTATGAGCAGGCGCGCTTCCGCCACGCCGCCAACCTGTCGCGCCTGTTCGAGATGAAGCGGGTGGCCGCCAACGCGGTGTACGAGCCGGTGATCCAGCTCTTCGCCGCAGTGGCGCTCGCCATCATCGTCTACATCGCCGCCGGGCAAGCCTCCAGCAACACCACCACGGTGGGCGGCTTCGTCGCCTTCTTCATGGCCATGCTGCTGCTGTTCGCGCCGCTGAAACGGCTCACCGCGGTCAACGACCAGCTGCAGCGCGGCCTCGCCGCCGCCGAAACCATCTTCTCCATGCTCGACCAGGATGCCGAGCGCGACAGCGGCACCCGCACGCTGGCCCGCATCGAAGGCCGGCTGGCACTGCGCGACGTCACGCTCACCTACCCCGGCAAGACCGTTCCCGCGCTCGACGGCATCACGCTCGACATCGCACCCGGCGAAACGGTGGCGCTGGTCGGCGCCTCGGGCTCGGGCAAGACCACGCTGGCCAATCTGGTGCCGCGCTTCTACGATCCCGACGCCGGCGCGATCGAACTCGACGGCATCGACATCCGCGACATCCGCCTGCAGAACCTGCGCAGCCATATCGCGCTGGTGTCGCAGGACGTGGTGCTGTTCAACGACACACTGGCGCACAACATTGCCTATGGCACGAAGCGCAATGCCTCGCCCGACGAAATCCGCGCCGCCTGCGTCGCCGCGCACGCCTGGGATTTCATCCAGGCCATGCCTGATGGGCTCGACACCTTGATCGGCGAAAATGGCATGCGGCTGTCCGGTGGCCAGCGCCAACGCATCGCCATCGCCCGCGCGATCCTGAAAAACGCGCCGATCCTGATTCTCGACGAAGCCACTTCCGCGCTCGACAACGAATCCGAGCGTCACGTGCAGGCCGCGCTTGAAACGCTCATGACGAACCGCACCACGCTGGTCGTCGCTCACCGCCTCTCCACCATCGAGCGCGCCGACCGGATTATCGTGCTGGAAGGCGGGCGTATCGTCGAGTTCGGCAACCACGCCGAACTGATCGCAAAACAGGGCCGCTATGCCCAGTTACACGCGCTGCAGTTTTCCGCATGAGCCACGACATGCCCAACGGCTGGGTCAAACCCGCGCGTTCGCTGCTCACAGCGGCGGGCCGCGCCATCGGCGACTACCGTATGATCCGCGACGGCGACCGCATCCTGCTCGGCCTGTCCGGAGGCAAGGATTCGCTTTCCCTGCTGCACACGCTGCACCATCTGCAACAGAAAGCCCCGGTGAAATTCGAGCTGCTCGCCTGCACGGTCGATCCGCAGTCCGACCAGTTCGACCCTGCGCCGCTGAAACCCTATCTGGCCGAACTCGGCGTGCCCTACTTCCTGGAATCGCAACCCATCCTCGAAGAGGCGCAGAAGACGCTCACCAGGGATTCCGATTCCTACTGCGCCTATTGTTCGCGCATGCGCCGCGGCATCCTCTATCGCGTCGCGCGCGAACAGAATTGCAACGTCGTCGCACTGGCGCAGCATCTCGATGACCTGGCCGAGACGCTGATGATGTCAATGCTGTTCGGCGGCAAGCTCAGGACCATGTCGCCGCACTACCGCAACGACGCTGGCGACCTGCGCATCATCCGCCCCTTCGCCTACGTGCGCGAACGTCAGACCCGCGCCTTCGCCGCCGATGCCGGCCTGCCGGTGATTTTCGAGAACTGCCCCGCCTGCTTCGCCAAGCCGCAACAGCGCTACGCCATGAAGCAGATGCTGGCCGAACAGGAGAAAAGCCATCCGCGCATTTTCAGCAGTCTGTTGACCGCGATGCGGCCACTGATGGGCGAGCCGCCTGCCTGAGCGATTCCCGGCGGAAGCATTTATCCGTAGAATCAACCCCTTGTTTTAGTTGATATTTTCCACACCAAGAACAAGGTTATGACGACTTCCTTCATCCCCCCCCAGCGCATCCTCATGGGCCCTGGCCCCTCCGACGTGCCGCAGCGCATCCTCGACGCCATGGCGCGTCCCACCATCGGCCACCTCGACCCGGCTTTCGTCGAGCTGATGGAGCAGATCAAGTCCATGCTGCGCATGGCGTTCCAGACGCAAAACGCACTGACCTTCCCGGTCTCGGCGCCGGGCTCGGCGGGGATGGAAATGTGCTTCGTCAACCTGGTGGAGCCGGGCGACAAGGTGATCGTGTGCAGGAACGGCGTGTTCGGCGGCCGCATGCTGGAAAACGTCAAGCGCACCGGCGGCGTGCCGGTGATCGTCGACGACGCTTGGGGTGCGCCGGTCAATCCGCAGAAAGTGCGCGAGGCATTCAAGGCCAACCCGGACGCCAAGGTGCTGGCCTTCGTGCACGCCGAGACCTCGACCGGCGCACAAAGCGACGCCGCAACCTTGGCGAAAATCGCGCAGGAAGCCGGCGCGCTGACCATCATGGACTGCGTCACCAGCTTGGGCGGCACGCCGGTTTATCTGGACCAATGGGGCATCGATGCCGCGTATTCCGGCAGCCAGAAATGCCTGTCATGTACGCCCGGCCTGTCGCCGGTGTCGTTCTCCGAACGCGCGATCGCACGCATCAAGGCGCGCACGACCACCGTGCAGAGCTGGTTCCTCGACCTGAATCTGGTGCTCGGCTACTGGCAATCGGCCGGCAAGCGCACCTACCACCACACCGCGCCGATCAACCCGATGTACGGCCTGCACGAGGCGCTGGTGATATTGGAAGAGGAAGGCCTGGAAAACGCCTGGGCACGCCACCGCGCCATGCACGAGAAGCTCAAGGCCGGGCTGGAAGGCATGGGGCTGAAATACGTGGTCGAGGAAGCCGCGCGCCTGCCGCAGCTCAACTCGATCTACGTACCGGATGGCGTCGACGAAGCCGCGATCCGCACACGCCTGCTCAACGAATTCAACCTGGAAATCGGCGCCGGCCTCGGCGACATGGCCGGCAAGATCTGGCGCATCGGCCTCATGGGCTATTCGGCCAAGCAGGCAAACGTCGATTACTGCCTGAAGGCGCTCAAAGCCTGCCTGCCCTGAGCGGACATGCCGCGTAAAAGAGGCGCCTGCATGGCGCCTTTTTTCTGCTCATGATTCGGCGTCGACTCAGGACAAACCCAGCCGCTGCCAGATGGTGGTACTGGGTCCCGCCTGGTTCATGGTGTAAAAATGCAGCCCCGGCGCGCCACCGGCGAGCAGGCGGTCGCACAGGTCGGTCACCACATCCAGGCCGAAGGCACGCAAGGACGGCAGGTCGTCGCCGTAGGTCTCCAGCTTTTTCCGCAGCCAGCGCGGGATCTCCGCGCCGCAGGCGTCGGAGAAGCGCGCCAGTTGCACGTAGTTGCCGATCGGCATGATGCCGGGAACGATGGGAATGCTGACGCCGAGCGCGCGCGCGTCTTCGACAAAGTTGAAGTAGGCGTCAGCGTTGAAAAAATATTGTGTGATCGCCGCATTCGCGCCGGCGTCGACCTTGCGCTTGAAGTTGGCCAGATCTTCCGTGTAGGAGCGCGCCTGCGGGTGGACTTCCGGATAGGCCGCGACTTCGATCTCGAACCAATCGGCGGTTTCCTTGCGGATGAAGGCCACCAGTTCGTTGGCGTAGTTGAATGCGCCGGCATCCATGCTGCCGGACGGCAGATCGCCGCGTAGCGCGACCAGATGGCGGATGCCCTGGCTTTTGTATTCGTTGAGGATGTCACGGATGTTCTCCTCGGTCGAGCCGATGCACGACAGATGCGGCGCGGCCTCCGAGCCGTCGGCCTGGATCTCGCGCACGGTTTCCAGGGTGCGGTCGCGGGTGGAGCCGCCGGCGCCGAAAGTGACGGAGAAGAATTTTGGATTGAGTTGCGCCAGTTGCTTGCGCGTGGCGCGCAGCTTTTCGGCGCCTTCCGCCGTCTTGGGCGGAAAGAACTCAAAGCTGAATGTACGTTCGGTCATGGTGCTTCAACCTTTTTTATTGGGAATAAGCGCGGACAGCGCCCAGGCGATGACGCCATAGAGGATCGCACCGAACACGGCGGGCCCGAAACCTGCGACGTGGAATCCGGGCAGCAGCGCACTGGCGAGCCAGAACAAGAGACCGTTCAGCACCAGGTAAAAAATTCCCAGTGTCAGCAGCGTGATCGGCAGCGTGAGAATCGCCAGCACCGGCCGCACCAGCGTATTGATGAAGCCCAGCACCAGCGCGGCGGCGAGCGCCGAGCCGAAGCCCGACACCTGAATGGAGGGCAGCAGATACGTCACCGCCAGCAGGGCGACGGCATTCAGAATCCACAGCAGCAGCAAACGCATGGCGCGCTCCTTACAGGTGAGGTCGATCAATAGCGGTAATGCTCGGCCTTGTACGGACCGGTCTTGGGCACGCCGATGTAGCCGGCCTGCTGGTCGGTCAGTTCGGACAGCTGGGCGTTGAGCTTCTTCAGCTGCAGGCGCGCGACCTTCTCGTCGAGATGCTTGGGCAGGGTGTAGACGCCGACCGGGTACTTGCCGGAGTCGCGCTCCTGCCACAACTCGATCTGGGCGATGGTCTGGTTGGCGAACGAGGACGACATCACATAGCTGGGATGGCCGGTGCCGCAGCCAAGGTTCACCAGGCGGCCTTTGGCCAGGAGAATGATGCGCTTGCCGTCCGGGAAGATCACGTGATCGACCTGCGGCTTGATCTCTTCCCACTGGTACTTCTCGA
>DILD01000071.1:56932-70420 GCA_002424845.1 Thiobacillus denitrificans
CCTTGTCGGCGGCGTATTCCATGGTTACGACGCGGTAGCCTTCCATTGCCGCCTGCAGCGCGCAGATCGGGTCGATCTCGGTCACCCACACCTGGGCCGACAAGGCGCGCATGGCCTGCGCCGAGCCCTTGCCGACGTCGCCGTAGCCGGCGATCAGCGCGACCTTGCCGGCGATCATCACGTCGGTGGCGCGCTTGATGCCATCGACCAGCGATTCGCGGCAACCGTAGAGGTTGTCGAACTTGCTCTTGGTCACCGAATCATTGACGTTGATCGCCGGGAAGCTGAGTTCGCCGCGGGCATGCATCTGGTAGAGACGGTGCACGCCGGTGGTGGTCTCCTCGGTGACTCCGCGGATTGCCGCGAGGTTGCGCTGATACCAGCCCGGCTGCGTGGCGAGACGCTGGCGGATGGCGGCAAACAGGANNTCTGGTACAGGCGGTGCACGCCGGTAGTGGTTTCCTCGGTGACGCCCTTGACGGCGGCCAGACGCAGCGAATACCAGGTCGGATCGACTGCCAGTTTGGCCTTGATCGCTGCGTAGAGCACCTGCTCTTCCTCGCTGGTGGGCTTGGCCACCACCGAGATATCCTGCTCGGCGCGCGCGCCCAAGTGCAGCAGCAGCGTGGCATCGCCGCCATCGTCGAGAATCATGTTGCTGAAACCGCCGTCGCTCCACTCGAAGATGCGATGGGTGTAATCCCAATAGTCTTCCAGCGACTCGCCCTTGACCGCGAACACCGGGATGTTATCGGCGGCGATTGCGGCGGCGGCGTGGTCCTGGGTGGAGAAGATGTTGCACGAGGCCCAGCGCACTTCGGCGCCGAGCGCGGTCAGCGTCTCGATCAGCACGGCGGTCTGGATGGTCATGTGCAGCGAACCGGTGATGCGCGCGCCCTTCAAGGGCTGCGCGGCCGCGAATTCCTCGCGAATGGCCATCAGGCCGGGCATTTCGGTTTCGGCGATGCGGATTTCCTTGCGGCCCCAGTCGGCAAGCGACATATCGGCGACAACGTAATCAGTGAAGTTTTGGGCAGCCACAGCGTTCATACGATGCTCCATGCATGTGGCCGGGAGGGCGGAGGAATCTGGCGATGATGGTGTCGCTCACCCAACGTCCCGAACCCGGCAGGGTTGAGAATAAAGGTGAGCGCGGTTGTTGCCTTTCCGAGCCTGGGACAGATGAAACTGCCTCGCAGCGCTCCTCGGAAAGTGGATTATAGCCCAGGCGGCTGCCGCTTGAGGAAGCTGACCAGCAGGGTCACTGCGGTCAACGGCATAACATAGCTCAGCATCACGCTGGAAAAGGCCTGCAGGCTTTCGTGCTGCTGCGCGGCCAGCACCAGGTAAAGCAGATAGAACGCATAGTAGCCAAGGAACACCGCGCCTTCCCAGCGCGCGATTTCGCGCCCGGTCAGCAGGATTGGCAGGCAGGCGAAGGCGACCGCCAGCATCACCCACAGGTCGAAGTTGCGCGCCGCGTCCGGCACCGCCAGTCCGCCTGCCGACACCAGCCCCGCAGCGCCCAGCACCGCCAGCAGGTTGAAGATGTTGCTGCCGACCACATTGCCGACCGCGATGTCGCGCTGGCCGCGCAAGGCCGCGATGAGCGAGGTGGCGATTTCCGGCATCGAGGTGCCGACCGCCACCACGGTGAGTCCGATGACGAGATCACTCACCCCCATCACCTTGGCGAACACCACCGCCGCGCCGACCAGCCAGTCGGCGCCCAGCACCAGCAAGGCCAGGCCACCGAGCACCAGCGCAGCCTGTACGCTCCAGTGGCGGTCCCACTGGCTGGTCGGGATTTCGCTCGCAAATTCATCTTCGGCGTCTTTCGAAGCGCGCCGCGACTGCACGACGAGAAACACGGTATAGGCGATTACCCCCGCGAACAGCAGGCCCGCCTCGATGCGGCCGATGCTGCCGTCAAGCGCCATCGCCACCACCACCAGCGAGGCGCCGATCATGATGGGGATTTCCTGGCGAACGATCTGCTCGTGCACCAGCAAGGGCGCCACCAGCGCTGATATGCCGAGGATCAGCAGGATGTTGGCGATATTGCTGCCGACGACGTTGCCGATCGCCAGATCGGACGTACCGGAAAGCGCGGCGCCGACCGACACCGCCATTTCCGGCGCGCTGGTGCCGAAGGCCACCACGGTGAGGCCCACCACCAGCGGCGAGATGCCCCAGGACACTGCTAATCGCGAGGCGCCGCGCACCATGGCCTCGGCGCCGACGACCAGCGCCAGCAATCCGAGCACGAACATCACGGCCTGCGTCATCATGCTGTTACAGCCCCGCCGCGGCTTTAAGTTCGGCCGCCTTGTCGGTGACCTCCCAGGTGAAATCCGGCTCATCACGGCCGAAGTGACCATAGCTTGCGGTACGGGTATAGATCGGGCGCAGCAGGTCGAGCATGTTGACGATGCCCTTGGGACGCAGGTCGAAGTGCGCCTGGATCAGTTCGACGATTTTGGCTTCCGGAATCTTGCCTGTGCCGAAGGTGTCAACCATCAGCGAAGTCGGCCTGGCGACGCCGATGGCGTAGCTGATCTGCACCATGCATTTGTCGGCCAGACCAGCGGCAACGATGTTCTTCGCCACGTAACGGCCGGCATAGGCGGCGGAACGGTCGACCTTGGACGGATCCTTGCCGGAGAATGCACCGCCGCCGTGCGGAGAGGCACCGCCGTAGGTGTCGACGATGATCTTGCGGCCGGTCAGACCGGCGTCGCCCATCGGCCCGCCCACGACGAAGCGGCCGGTGGGGTTCACCAGATAGCGCGTGTCGGCGGTGAGCATCTCCTTCGGCAGCACAGGCTTGATGATTTCCTCGATCACCGCCTCGGACAACTGGGCGTGCGAGACTTCGGGATGATGCTGGGTGGAGAGCACGACGGTGTCGATGGAGTGCGGCTTGCCGTCGACGTAGCGGATCGATACCTGCGATTTCGCATCCGGGCGCAGCCACGGCAGGCGGCCGTCCTTGCGCAGTTCGGACTGGCGCTCGGTCAGGCGGTGCGCCAGGTGAATCGGCATCGGCATCAGCACGGGGGTTTCGTTGCAGGCGTAGCCGAACATCAGGCCCTGGTCGCCGGCGCCCTGGTCGAGATAGTCGTCATGCGCGCGATCCACGCCCTGCGCGATGTCGGGCGACTGCTTGCCGACGGTGACCAGCACCGAGCAGGTGTTGTAGTCGAAGCCAATCTCGGACGAGTCGTAACCGATGCGCTTGATGGTCTGGCGCGCGATCTGGTTGTAGTCGATCACCGCCGAGGTGGTGATCTCGCCGGCGATGACGCACAGGCCGGTGGTCAGCAGCGTCTCGCACGCCACGCGCGCATGTTTGTCCTGGGTTAGAATCGCGTCGAGTACTGCGTCCGACACCTGATCCGCCATCTTGTCGGGATGACCCTCCGATACCGACTCAGACGTGAAAATGAAATCTTTTTGCATGACAGCTCCTGTTGCCCCGGTTACCGACTGCGCAACCGGCTCGGGGGACAAACAGAGCGGTGACGCTTTAGCTGAATTTGTATCCCGCCCGCAAGTTGTCAAGATTAACGCGGCGGCTCTGGCCTGGGCCAAGCGCCAATTGTGCCGCGCCCACGCCCCGTGCGTCAATTCCCACGAGAGGACCCCGATCCACTCTGGGCTAAAACCCATGTGGAGTCGTGTGCCCCACAAGGGGACTCCGGCTTTCTACGCGCTAAAGCGCGTGAAAGATCGTATGCCCGCATGATGTTTCTGCTCAAACTGCTGGCACGCCTGCCGCTGCCGCTGCTGCACGGCACCGGCATCGTCCTCGGCTGGCTGGTCTACTGGGCACCGGGCCGCCATTCCGCACGCATGCGCGACCATATTCTCAACAGTGGCCTGTGCACACCGGGGCGCGACTGCCAACGCCTGCTGCGTCGCGCCGTCGGCGAGGCCGGCAAGGCTTTTGTTGAACTCCTGCCGGTCTGGTTGCGCCCGTACGACAAGGTGCTGAAGCTGGTCAAGGGCACCAGCGGTTGGGAACATATCGACGCTGCGCGCGCCGCGGGCAAAGGGGTAATCGTCATCGCGCCGCATATCGGCTGTTTCGAAATGATCAATCTGTATTACGCCGCGCAGCATCCGTTTACCGCGATGTACAAGCCGCCCCGCAGGCCCGCGCTGGCGGCACTGATGCTGGCCGGACGCCAGCGCGGACAGGCCACGCTGGTGCCGACCGACCTGTCGGGCGTACGGGCCCTGCTGGCAGCGCTGAAACGTCACGAGGGCATCGGCATTCTGCCTGATCAGGTGGCAACCGGCGGGGACGGCGTATGGGCACCGTTCTTCGGCCGCCCCGCCTACACGCCCACCCTGGTCGCCAGCCTGCAACGCAAAACCGGGGCGGCGGCATTCTTCGTCGCAGCCGAACGTCTGAGCTGGGGGCGCGGCTATCACCTGCATATCACCCCGGTCAATGATCCGTTGCCGGAAGACAAAGCCGCGGCCGCCCTTCGCATCAACCAGGGCGTGGAAGACATCGTGCGACGCTTCCCCGCGCAATACCTGTGGAGCTACAACCGCTACAAACGTCCGGGGGGAGCCCCGCCTCCTGCCCCTCTCACGACGCAATGAGGCCGGTTTCCGAGAACCTGCTGCGTCCATCACTGCTTCCAGCCTGGTGCGGCGTGGCCTTTCTGTGGCTGCTGCACTGGTTACCGCTGCCGCTGCAGGCAGCCCTTGGCAATTTTCTTGGCGGCTTGCTGGCCTTGCTGCCGGGAAAGCGCCGGCGCGTCGGCGCCACCAATCTGGCGCTGTGCTTTCCCGACACCCCCAAGACCATCCGCAACCGCTGGCTGCGGCAGAGCTTCCAGGCCGCCACGCGCGCCGCACTTGAGCATGGTGTGTTGTGGTGGGGATCCGAGGCCCGCTTGCGCCGCTTGATCCGGATCGACAATCCGGAAGCGGCCATGGGGGACGGCAAGCGTCCGGTGATCTGGCTTGCACCGCACTTTGTCGGACTCATCGCAGGCGGCATGCGCCTGTCCCTTGATCGTAGCGTTGCCAATCTGTATGCGCGCGCCCGAAACCCGGTCTTCAACGAAATCATCCTGCAGGGGCGTTCCCGTTTTTGCTCGCCCCGGCTGATCTCGAAACACGACGGCATCAAGCCTGTGCTCAATGCACTCAAGGATGGCCTGCCGCTCCATTACTCGCCGGATCAGGACCAGGGGCGTCTCAACGCCGTGTTCGCACCCTTTTTCGGCGTAACGGCCGCCACCGTATCGGCGTTGCCGCGACTGGCCAGACTTGCCAACGCCCAGGTCGTCCCGGTCGTGACGCGCCAGCTGCCATGGGGACGCGGCTATGCAGTGCGCTTCTATCCGCCCTGGGACCATTACCCGAGCGACGATCTGGAAGCCGACGTCGCCCGCATGAATGCATTCATCGAGGACCGCATCCGCGAAATGCCAGGCCAGTATCTGTGGCTGCATCGCCGCTTCAAGACGCGACCGGCAGGCGAATCCAGTCTTTATGAATGACGTGAACCCCAGCCTGCTGCGATTGACCGCAAGCGACATCGGCGACGTCGATACACTCGCACGCGAGGTCTGGCAGGCCACTTATCCGCCGCTGATTTCGCAGGCGCAGATCGACGCCATGCTGGCCGACCGCTACTCGCCCGCCCGCATAGGCGAGCAACTGGCCGACCCGCGCCATGCCTGGTGGGGTGCACGCCAGGGCGATTCACTGCTTGGCTTTGCCCATGCCATGCAGGAGACGCAATCGATCTGCAAGCTCGACAAGCTCTACGTTCACCCGGCTCATCAGCGGCGCGGCATCGGCGCCGCACTGTTGAAGGAAATCGAGGCATGGGCGCACCAGCGTCAAATGGGCCGTCTGAAACTGCAGGTCAACCGCGGCAATGCGCAAGCGATCCGCGCGTATGAAAAGTACGGTTTCCAGGTGATCGCGTCGTACGTTTTCGACATCGGCCAGGGCTTCGTGATGGATGACCATGTGATGGAGCGCATGTTGTGACATTCGAGAACCCTTGTGACGACGCACTGCGTGCCTTGCTGACCGGCATCAAAACCATTGCCGTGGTCGGCCTGTCGCCGCAGCCCGCACGGCCGAGCTACCGCGTAGCGCAGGCGATGCAGCGCTACGGCTATCGCATCGTCCCGGTGCGTCCGCTGGTCGACACGGTGCTAGGGGAAAAGGCTTATGCCAGCCTGCCCGACATTCCGTTCAAGGTCGACCTGGTCGATGTGTTTCGCGCGGCCGAGCACGTGCCCGCTATCGTCGAGCAATGCCTGGCGCTACACTTACCCGCTATCTGGATACAGGAAAGCATCGTGCATGAAAACGCGGCGCTTCAGGCGCAGGCTGCCGGCATGACGGTGGTGATGGATCGCTGCATCTCAAGAGACTATGCCAGGCTGATGACCCAATGAAATTACGCTTCACCAAAATGCACGGGCTGGGCAACGACTTCGTCGTACTCGATGGCGTCAATCAATCCGTCGCGCTTACTCCCGAACAGTGCCGGCGCATCGCCGACCGTCACTTCGGTGTCGGCTGCGACCAGATCCTGCTGGTCGAAAGGCCCGGTCGAGCCGATGTCGATTTCCGCTATCGCATTTTCAATGCCGACGGCGGAGAAGTGGAGCAATGCGGAAACGGCGCACGCTGTTTCGTGCGTTTCGTGCACGACCATGGCCTCACCGACAAGACCGCGATCCGCGTGGAAACCGCGTCCGGTGTCATCGAGCCGCGTTTGCTCGACAATGGCCAGGTCACGGTGGACATGGGGGCGCCACGCTTTGCGCCCGCCGACATTCCGTTCGCGGCCGAGACCGAGGCGCCAACCTATGCCCTGAAAGTCGGCCAGCACGTCCTCGACATCGCCGCGCTGTCGATGGGCAACCCGCACGCGGTGCTGCGGGTGAACGATCTCGACAGTGCGCCGGTGGACATCCTGGGAGCCGCCATCGAATCGCACTCGCGCTTTCCACAGCGGGTCAACGCCGGCTTCATGCAGGTGCTGACCCCGCACGACATCCGCCTACGCGTGTACGAGCGCGGCGCCGGCGAGACGCTGGCCTGCGGCACAGGCGCCTGCGCCGCCGCTGTTGCCGGCATCCGCCAGGGATGGCTGAAAAGCCCCGTCAGTGTACACACGCGTGGCGGCGACCTGGTGATCGCCTGGTCCGGCATGGGCCAGCCGGTTTATATGACCGGTCCCGCCGAAACGGTTTTTGAGGGAGAAATGGAAATCTAAATGGACACACAACACCCCACCACGATGGAACCCCAGGCCATCGCCGAGTTCCTGACCCGGCACCCCAATTTCTTCAACGATTTTCCCACCTTGCTGGCAGAGTTGAATATTCCGCATCCACACGGCACCCATGCAGTGTCGATGAGCGAACGTCAGTTGATCGCCATGCGCGACAAAGTGCGCATGCTGGAAAACAAACTGACCGAGCTGATTCAGTTCGGCGAGGAAAATGACGGCATTTCAGAGAAACTGCACGCCCTGACGCTGGCACTTCTGGCTGCGCGCACCCCCCAGGAAATCGTCGCGACGCTGGCCATCCACCTTCGTGAGGGTTTTGCGGTACCGCACCATGCGTTGCGGGTGTGGAACCTGCCCAGTGAGGCCGTACCCGGGCTCACCGATACGGTCTCGCAAGCCGCGCGCGACAGCATCGCCGCCATGACGCAGCCGGCGTGCGGCGCACTGGGGGTAAATGATGCCAGCGACTGGTTCGGTGAAGTGTCGCCGCATCTGCGCGCATTTGCCTGTATTCCACTACGACCGGCATCGGGTGCCGCCCCTATCGGATTGCTGGTGCTGGCCTCGGAAGAGCCGAAGCGTTTTTATGCCGGCATGGGTACGCTGTACCTTGAGCGCCTGGGTCAGCTGGTCGGCGCCGCGCTGGTGCGGATGCAGACTTGAACGCAACAACAAACACCCCCAGCAGCACGCTCCCGAAAGGGAGCAAGCTGATTCACCCTTATCTGCAACACCTTGCTGCCGAGCGGCAGTTGTCACCGCATACCCTCAAGGCCTATCAGCGCGACCTGGAAAACCTGATCCGCTTGACTGCCGGCAAGCCATTACCCGAACTGACGGTGAGCGACATTCGCAGCGCCATCGTCAAGCTGCGCAGCCAGAGTCTGTCAGCCTCCAGCGTGGCTCGGCAGCTGTCCAGCTGGCGCGGATTTTATGCCTTTGCCTGCCGCCGGCTCGGCTATGCGGGCAATCCCTGCCTCGGACTGCGCCCGCCCAAGGCAGCCAAGTCACTGCCCGACATCCTGTCGCCCGACACCTGCGCGCAGTTGCTCGACCACGCCACTGGCGACGATGCCCTGGCCGTGCGCGACCACGCGATGTTTGAATTGTTTTATTCGTCCGGCTTGCGTCTGGCGGAACTGGTGGGGCTCGACCTGGACGATGTCAACCTGCAAATCGGCGAGGCGCGGGTGACAGGAAAAGGGAACAAAACCCGCATCGTGCCGGTGGGGCAACATGCGCTGGCTGCTCTTGGTGCCTGGCTGCCAAAACGGCAAACACTGGTTCACGACAACACCCGGGCACTTTTTATCAGCCAGCGCGGCGCACGCCTCACGCCACGCAGCGTGCAGTTGCGGCTCAATCGCCGGGGTTTGCAAGCCGGCCTCAGCCAGCACCTTCATCCACACATGCTGAGGCACGCATTTGCCACCCATGTGCTGCAATCGTCCGGCGATCTGCGCGCGGTACAGGAAATGCTCGGCCACGCCAGCATCAGCACCACGCAGGTCTATACCCATCTTGACTGGCAACACCTCGCCAAAGTGTACGATCAGACGCACCCGCGTGCGCGCAAGAAAACCTGAATAGCGTCCGTCATTCGTGGCCGGGGCGATCAGGCCATGACAGCATCGACGTACAGCAGCGCCTGCAGCGTTTCCAGCTTCGCTCGATATCGATCAAGCCATTCGCCGGCGTCGGACTTTCCGTTTCCGATGACCCCGGTGTCATTTGCGTCCCATTTCGACAACTTGATCCGGTTGCCCAGTTCAATCCTCGTATCGGCTGATTTCACAGCTTCTCCCTGGGCGGGATCAGCGTCATCCAGTCGCCCAGCGCACTGCGGATTTCGTCCAGCGTGAGATGCCTCATCAGCATCCGGTTAGCGGGCGCCATCTGGTTCCACGCACACGTCATGCCGCGCAAATCCGGCTGGGCTGGATCGCGCAGCCGGAATGCGGTGATGAAATACAGGAACGACGAGTCGCCCTCGTCCATTCCGAAAGCGGTCTGAAGGAAGGATGAAGACCGTGCCGCCGTGATCGGATTGACGCTACGCGTCACTCGCCGCACCTCGAAACGACCGGGCCGCAGGATTTGCGGCGCAGTCCCCACTGTATTCAGCTCCACCACACAAAACGGGTCATATTCCTGCACGCTGTTGCGCGGCACGATACGGCCATATTGCAGGCGCACCGTCGCGGCACCGGCGTCGATCGTCAATGCCCGATTAAGCTGTACCGCCCACCCGGTGGATTCGACGGCACGCGTCGCCCCTCCGTCGGACGGGTCCACCCCGGCGCAGCCCGCCAGCAACACAACCAGTCCAATCCCGATTGATTTCATCGCGCCCCCAGATAACATGGATTCATGAACCCAACAGCCCGCCCATCGGCCCGGGGAAAGAGAAACTCCACTTTTCCGCTCGGGAAAAACTACCTTTTGATTATGGTGCAAATGCGAAAAAAATCCCGCCATGCAGCGCACATTTGCGCCGACAACTTGCGCCTTTGGCCCATGACGTTCAGACTGCCCCCCTTCACGCCGTTTCATTCGGCGGGAAACCATCCATTGTTCGACTCATGGAGCGTCATGATGCCCGCCTCAAAACCCCTTACCGAAGCCGCACTGCTGAAAATGCCGGCATCTGCCTACATGAACGCAGATCAACTGGCATTCTTCCGCAAACGCCTCGAAGACCTGCGCGACGAAATGCTCAGCAATGCGGCCGACACCGGCGCAACCCTGAAGGAAAACGAGAATTTCGCCGACCCCAATGACCGTGCCACGGTGGAAGAGGAACACATGCTGGAGCAGCGCGTGCGCGACCGCGAACGCAAGCTGCTGAAGAAAATCAACACGGCACTGACCCGGATCGACAGCGGCGAGTACGGCTGGTGTCTGGAGACCGGCGAGCCCATCGGCCTGCCCCGCCTGCTGGCGCGTCCCACCGCCGAATACTCGATCGAGGCGCAGGAACGCCACGAAATGAAGGAACGGCTGCACGCCTGACGTTTGTAGCACTCGCCAGATGGACGCTCCGCTTCCCATCACGCTGCTCACCGGGTTCCTCGGCAGCGGCAAAACCACCGTCCTGAACCATCTGGTGCGCACCCTGCCGCGCACCGCGATCCTGATGAACGAGTTCGGCGAAGTCGCGCTCGACCATCAGCTGCTGCAAAAAATGGAAGGCCCGATGGCGCTGCTTTCCGGCGGCTGCGTCTGCTGCACCATTTCCGGCAGCCTGTCGCCCACCCTGAAAAACCTGTGGATGGCCCGGCAGAAGGGCGACATCCCGGCATTCGAACGCGTCATCATCGAAACTACCGGCATTGCCGACCCGGCGCCGGTGCTCGACAACCTGCTGCACGACAACTGGGTGCGCGCGCGTTTCCGTCTCGACGGCGTGGTGACCACGGTCGACGCGCTGTTCGGCATGGGCCAGCTGGATGAACACTTCGAGGCGGTGAAGCAGGTCGCGGTGGCCGACCGGCTGCTGCTCACCAAAACCGACCTTGCCTCCGCCGAAGCGGTCGCCGCGCTACGTGAACGCCTGGCCGCGCTGAACCCGGCCGCCGACATCGTGACAGTGATGCACGGCGAGGTCGACCCGGCGACGATCCGGAATCTGGGTTTATGGAACGCCGAAACCCGTGCGCCTGAAGTAGCGCGCTGGCTGAAGCCGCAGCGCTACCAGCCGGCTGGCGCCCCCAGCAGACTCGGCGGCAAACCGCAGATCGCCCAGCACGACACCCGCATCCGGGCGTTTTCGGTGGTGCTCGACGCCCCGCTCGACCGCTACGGCCTGCAGTCCGCGCTGTCCATGCTGACCTCGTTTCGCGCCGAGAATCTGCTGCGCTTCAAGGCGCTGGTCAATCTGGCAGGCGAGGACAAACCCGTGGTGCTGCATGGCGTACAGCACGTGCTGTACCCGGAAGTCACGCTCGACGCCTGGCCGGACGATGACCACCGCAGCCGCTTCGTCTTCATCGTGCGCGACCTCGAACCCGAATTCGTCAGCAAGCTGCTGGTTGATTTCTCCGGCGCCGCCCAAAGCCATGCCGGAGCGGCGCCATGAACCTCGCGCAAAAACTGCTCATCGGCGCGATACGCGTCTACCAGCTGGCGCTCTCACCCTGGCTGGGCCGGCAGTGCCGCTACCTGCCGACCTGTTCGGAATACGGCAAGGAAGCCATCGAAAAACACGGCGCGTGGAAGGGTGGCTGGCTGACCGTCAAACGCATCGGCCGCTGCCGTCCCGGCTGTGCGCACGGCTACGACCCGGTCCCCCCCGTCGAGCCGCGTGAGTAAATGAGTAAAATAGCGCCCATGTTGTCACGCCGTCTGCTTCCCTGGCTGTTTGCGCTGACCCTGCTGTTCGGCCAGGCGGCGGCATTCGCGCATGCATTGAGTCATCTGGACCCGCACGACTCTGGGCTGCCCGACAAGGTCTGCGAAGTGTGCGTCGCCCAGGCCAGCCTCGGCAGCGCCGCCCCGGCAATGGTGTTCAGCCTGCCCGTCGAGCTCACCCGCCACACCGGCGTGCCGGCCGTAGCGCACCCGCCCGTCCCCGTCTCGCCCCGCCACGCACAAGCCCGCGCGCCGCCTCACGCCATCTGAAATCCGGACCTGAAGCCGGCTGCCGCAAGGCTGCCGACCGTGTTCTCATTTTTGATGGAGTGCCACCATGTTACGACCCGTCCTGCTGGCGGCCGCGCTCGCGGCCGCCTTTCCGGCTCATGCCGACCCTCAACTCGACGCCCTGCGTGCTGAGCTGCAGGAACTGAAAACCGCCTACGAGGCGCGCATCCAGGCGCTGGAAGCGCGGCTGCAAAAGACCGAAGCCCAAACCGCCGAAACCGCGGTCAAGGCCGAAACCGCACCCGTACGTGCCGGCTTCAACCCGGACATCTCGCTCATCCTGCAGGGCCGCTATGCGCATCTCGACGACGTCGGCGAACGCCACCTCACCGGCTTCCTGCCGGCCGGGCACGATCACGGCGCCCCGCGCGGCTTCTCACTCGACCATACCGAACTCGTGATGTCGGCCAGCGTCGACCCCTGGTTCCGCGGTCACCTCAATCTGGCCCTGCTCGACGAGGAAGTCGAAATCGAGGAAGCCTGGTTCCAGACAACCAGCCTCGGCAACGGCCTTTCGCTCAAGGGCGGACGCTTTCTGTCGGGGCTGGGCTACCAGAACGAGCAGCACCCGCACACCTGGGACTTTGCCGACAACAGCCTGATGTACCGCGCCCTGTTCGGCGAGGCCTACGGCAACGACGGGGTGCAGCTGAAATGGGTTGCGCCGACCGAACTGTTCATGGAATTCGGCGCTGAAGCCGGACGCGGCGCCAACTTCCCCGGCACCGACCGCAACAAGAACGGTGCCGGCAGCTATGCCCTGTTCGGCCACCTTGGTGGCGACGTCGGTGTCTCCCACAGCTGGCGCGCGGGGGTGTCATACCTGAACGCCAGGGCAAACGAACGCGACGGCGAGCTGGAAGACCTCGACGGCGTGGAAGCCGAAACCCTGTTCTCCGGCACCAGCAAAACCTGGCTGGCTGACTTCGTGTGGAAGTGGGCGCCCGACGGCAACGCGGCCGAGCGGAATTTCAAGTTTGCAGCCGAGTATTTCCGCCGCAAGGAATCCGGTGAGCTTGCCTGCGACGACCTCGATCCCCTCGACCCCTCACGGTGCAGCGGCGGTTCGACAAGCGATTACAAGTCCACGCAATCGGGCTTCTACGCGCAGGGCGTGTACCAGTTTATGCCGCGCTGGCGCACCGGCTACCGCTACGACCGCCTGGATCCGGGCTCGGTCGACTTCGGCGCCAACAGCGCCAACCTGCCCCTTATCGACTACACGCCGACGCGCCATTCGCTGATGCTCGATTACTCGCCGTCCGAGTTCTCACGCCTGCGCCTGCAATACTCGAAGGACAAGTCGATGGAAAGCGTGAGCGAGAACCAATGGTTCGTGCAATACATCCACAGCCTGGGCGCACATGGCGCCCACCATTTTTAAGGAGCGCCCATGAATCGCATTTTGATTGCATGCCTGCTGTGGCTACCGATCGCCGCCCACGCGGCCTTGAACGTCTTCGCCTGCGAGCCCGAATGGGGTGCGCTGGCACGGGAAATCGGCGGCAATTCGATCAAGGTCTATACCGCAACGACGGCCCTGCAGGACCCGCACCGCATCG
>DILD01000039.1 GCA_002424845.1 Thiobacillus denitrificans
TGAGCCCGATCCCGATCAACGCCTCGATCGGCATGCTGATTTCGCTGGCCATCGCCTTCGTCGTCACCCCCTGGCTGGCGCTGAAACTCATCAAGCAGGAAGCGCACGGCGCGCATGAAACGGGCGACAACAAGCTGCTCGCCCTGTTTCGCACGCGGCTGACGCCGTTCCTGCGCGGCATCGAGGGCAAAGGGTCGCGCCGCAAGCTGTGGCTGGGAATCGGCATCGCCATTCTCGTTTCGATCGCGCTGCCGGCGGTCCAGCTGGTCATCCTGAAAATGCTGCCGTTCGACAACAAGTCGGAATTCCAGATCATCGTCGACATGCCGGTCGGCACCCCGCTGGAAAAGACGGCGCAGGTGCTGAGCGAAATGGGCACAGTCGTCGCGCAGGCGCCTGAGGTCATCGACTACCAGGCCTATGCCGGCACCGCCGCGCCCATCAACTTCAACGGCCTGGTGCGCCAGTATTACCTGCGTTCCGGACCCGAGGTCGGCGACCTGCAGGTCAACCTGGTCGACAAGCATGAGCGCGACCGCAAAAGCCACGAGATCGCGCAGGCGATCCGCCCGGCGGTCGAGGCTGTCGCGAAGAAACACGGCGCCGACGTCAAGGTGGTCGAAGTGCCGCCCGGCCCGCCTGTGATGTCGCCCATCGTCGCCGAAGTCTACGGTCCCGATTACGACGCGCAGATGCAGGTCGCCAAGCAGGTGCGCGCGGTCTTCGAAAAAACCGACGGCATCGTGGCCATCGACGATACGGTGGAAGACAACGCCCAGCGCCTTGTGCTGCGCGTCCTGCAAAACAAGGCTGCCCTTGCCGGCGTGGCGCAGAAGGACATCGTCGCCACCATGAAGATGGGGCTGGCAGGGGAAAACGTCACGCCCATTCACGGCAGCGGCGCCAAGTACGAAATTCCGGTGCGCATCACCCTGCCGCCGGAACGCCAGTCCAAGATCGAGGAACTGCTCAAACTGACCGTGCGCGGGATCGGTGGCAAGCTGGTGCCCTTGTCCGAGCTGGTCGAGGTGATGCCGAGCGAGCGCGAAAAAACCATTTATCACAAGAATCTGCTGCCGGTCGTGTTCGTGCTCGGCGACACCGGCGGCAAGCTGGATTCGCCGCTGTACGGCCTGTTCAGCATGCGCGGCGAGCTGAAGGACAAGGCGCTGGATCAGGGCGGCACACTGGGCGAGTACTTCATCCGCCAGCCCGCCGACCCCTATGCGGGATTCAGCATCAAGTGGGACGGCGAATGGCAGGTCACGTACGAAACTTTCCGCGACATGGGCCTGGCCTATGCTTTCGGACTGATGCTGATCTACATCCTGGTGGTGGCGCAGTTCAAGAGCTATCTCACGCCGCTCATCATCATGGCGCCGATTCCGCTCACCCTCATCGGCGTGATGCCCGGCCACGCCCTGCTCGGCGCGCAGTTCACCGCCACCTCGATGATCGGCATGATCGCGCTGGCCGGCATCATCGTGCGCAACTCCATCCTGCTGGTCGACTTCATCAACGAGCAGGTGCGTGACGGCATGGACTTCCAGGAAGCGGTCATCCAGGCCGGTGCCACCCGCGCCAAACCGATCGTGCTGACCGGGGCTGCCGCCATGATGGGCGCATTTTTCATCCTCGACGACCCGATTTTCTCCGGTCTCGCGGTGTCCCTGATTTTCGGCATTTTCGTTTCCACCCTGCTCACGCTGGTGGTGATCCCCGTGCTCTACTACGCTGCCAATTTCCGCAAACACACCCCTTCAAACTAACAGGAGTTTCACCATGACCGTTGAACGCATCGTCCGGGTTCTTGCCGGATTTTTCATCCTGCTATCGCTTGCGCTGGCCCATTTTTCCGGCACGGTCGACATGACCGGGCTGTCATGGCTGTGGTTCACCGCCTTCATCGGCCTCAACCTGTTCCAGTCGGGCTTCACGCGCTTCTGCCCGATGGACATCATGCTTAAAAAAGCAGGTGTCAAACAGAGCTGCGGCCTGTAAGCGGAGAGCATTCATGGACATGCAATTTCTGCAGGACAACTGGATGCTGGTGTCGCTGGCCGTGATCTCAGGCGCCATGCTGACCTGGTCCTTCATCGGCAGCAAACTGGCTGGCGTCGAGCAGGCCGACACGCTCAAGGCGACCCGGCTGTATAACGATGACGCCCTGATCCTCGACGTGCGCGAAGACAAGGAATATGCCGCCGGGCACATTCCCAAAGCCAAGCACATCCCGCTGGGGCAACTCCCCACGCGCATCCAGGAACTCGACAAATTCAAGAACAAGCCGGTTCTGGTCACCTGCCGCAGCGGCCACCGCTCGGCGCGCGCCTGCGGCATGCTTAAAAAGGCCGGTTTCGAAACGGTCTACAACCAGGCAGGCGGCATCATCGCGTGGGAACGCGCCAACCTGCCCGTCGAAACGAAATGAACCAGGAGCCCGCAATGCAAAAAGTCGTCATGTACTGCACCGCCGTGTGCCCCTATTGCACCGCCGCCGAGCGATTGCTGAAAAGCCGCGGCGTCACCGAAATCGAGAAAATCCGCATCGACCTCGACCCCTCGAAACAGGCAGAAATGCTTGCGCGTACCGGCGGCCGCCGCACCGTGCCGCAAGTGTTCATCGGCGACACCCATGTCGGCGGTTTCGACGACACCTCGGCACTGGATGCCGCCGGCGAACTGGTGCCGCTGCTGAACCACGCCTGAACCTGGCGCGGCGCGTTCTGTGTAGGAGGGGCGCTTTGTGTGGGAGGGGCGCCTCGCCCCGATGCCGTGGTGATTACAGCGCGCAACGATCGGGGCGAGGCGCCCCTCCCACAGATGGGTGAGTCAGCGGAAATCAATCAAACTGGCGCCCGGTGCGCGCTTGATTTCCTGGCGCGTGCCACCCTCTTCTGGTGCCGCTGCTGAACCGCGCTTGAATCTGGCGCGGCGCGCTTTGTGTGGGAGGGGCGCCTCGCCCCGATGCCGTGGTGATTGCAGCGCAGGACAATCGGGGCGAGGCGCCCCTCCCACAGATAGGTGGTCCAGCGGAAATCAATCAAACTGGCGCCCGGTGCGCGCTTGATTTCCCGGCGCGTGCCACCATCTTCTGGTGAGTCGCTTCGCTTCAAGGAACCCAGATGGAACTTGCCTGCCCCCACTGTCTTGCCCTCAACCGCGTGCCGGACGAGCGCCTGGCCGATGCGCCCAAATGCGGGAAATGCGGCGCGCCCCTGTTGCCCGGCAAGCCGGTCGACCTCACCGCCGCCAGCTTCGATCGCTTCATCGAAAAAGCCGGCCTGCCGGTGCTGGTCGATTTCTGGGCCGATTGGTGCGGCCCCTGCAAAATGATGGCCCCGGTGTTCCAGCAGGTCGCCGCCGAGATGGGATCGCGCGTGCGCTTCGCCAAGGTCGACACCGAAGCGCATCCGCAGGTGTCGATGCGTCACCACATCAAGGGCATCCCCAGCCTGATCCTGTTCAGGAACGGGACCGAAGCGGCGCGCACCTCGGGCGCGATGGAGAGTCACGCCCTGAAACGCTGGCTCGCGTCACAAGGCATTCATTAATCTGTGTAAGCATTGCGTTCACCCCCTCCCGCAAGCGGGAGGGGTTGGGGCGAGGACGCGAAGCACGTGTAAAATGCATCCCATTCTCGGAGCCCAGGCTCCGGTTTTCTTATTCACGGAGACACCATGAGCGACGCGCAAGAACCCGTATTCAATATCGAGAAGCTTTACGTCAAGGACCTGTCGGTCGAGGTGCCCAATGCACCGGCCATCTACCTGGATCGCGAAGCCCCGCAGATCGACGTCAACATGTCGACCGAAAGCCACCCGGTCGGCGAAGGCATGTACAACACCAGCATCACCGTCACCGTCACCGCCAAAATCGGCGACAAGACCATGTTCCTGATCGAGTGCAGCCAGGCCGGCATTTTCCGCATCCAGAATGTGCCGCAGGACCAGCTGCCCATGGTGCTCGGCATCGGCTGTCCCAACATCGTCTTCCCCTACCTGCGCGAAACCGTGTCGGACGTGGTGGTGCGCGCCGGCTTCCCGCCGCTGCTGCTGAATCCGGTCAACTTCGAAGCGCTGTTTGTGCAGCAACAGCAGGCCCAGCAGCAGGCGCAACAGCAAGCAGCCGCACCCGCGCAAACCCACTGAGTCGAACACCTTGAAATTGCGACTGCGTCATGTCGGCCCGCTGCTCGCGACCGCCCTGCTGCTTGCGCCGGCGCCCGCCTGGGCACTGGAATACCGCAGCACCGGACGCGCCGCCTTGCTGTATGACGCACCGTCCACCACATCCGGCAAAGTTGCCGTGGCCGGCAGCGGCCTGCCGCTCGAGGTCATCGTCGAAACCGAAGGCTGGGTCAAAGTGCGCGACCATACCGACCGGCTGGCCTGGATCGAAAAATCCGCACTCGGCGGCGCCAAAACCATCATGGTCACGCGCGAATCCAGCATCATCCGACAACAGCCGCGCGCCGACGCCGACATCGCGT
Organism: Thiobacillus denitrificans; assembly: GCA_002424845.1. Taxonomy (GTDB): domain Bacteria; phylum Pseudomonadota; class Gammaproteobacteria; order Burkholderiales; family Thiobacillaceae; genus Thiobacillus; species Thiobacillus denitrificans_F. Next base: position 4,493 of record DILD01000039.1, read on the forward strand.
TCCGGGCCGCACGCGGCGTCCTGCTCGAACTCAACGGCAACCCCAACAGCAACGGCTGGATTCCGGTCAGGCATGTCAACGGCCTTACCGGATGGCTGCCCGTGAACGAGGCATGGGGGCGATGAACCTGACCGTGCTGGGCGCCGGCGCCTGGGGCACCGCGCTTGCTGCGAGCTGGGCGTCCCACCATCGCACCACCCTGTGGGGCCGCAACGCAGCCGAGCTCGACGCCATGCGCGAAACGCGCGTCAACGCCCGCTATCTGCCCGACTGCCCGCTGCCGGACACCCTGCACCTCAACCCGGATTTCGACGCCGCCGTCGATGACGCCGACCTCATCGTCATCGCCGTTCCCAGCCACGCCCTGCGCCCCACCCTGGCCGCACTCGCCGCTCGCCCCGCCCTGCCCCCCATCGTCTGGGTGTGCAAGGGCTTCGAGCCCGGCGGCCGCAAACTGCCGCACCAGCTCATCGCCGAACTGCTGCCCGCCCACACGCAGACCGGCGTATTGTCCGGCCCCAGCTTTGCCCAGGAAGTCGCACACGGCTACCCCACCGCGCTCACCCTGGCCTCGCACGACCGTGCCCTGGCACAACACCTCGCCGAAACCCTGTCCGGCCATCGCCTGCGCATCTACGCGCACGACGACGTCATCGGCGTCGAAATCGGCGGCGCCCTGAAAAACGTCATAGCCATCGCCGCCGGCATTTGCGACGGCCTCAAGCTCGGCCACAACGCCCGCGCCGCGCTCATCACCCGGGGCCTGGCCGAAATGACCCGCCTCGGCGTCCGGCTCGGCGGCCACTTCGAAACCTTCATGGGCCTGTCCGGCCTCGGCGACCTCATCCTCACCACCACCGGCGACCTCTCGCGCAACCGCCAGGTCGGCCTGCGCCTCGCCCGCGGCCAGCAACTCGACGCCATCCTCAAGGAACTCGGCCACGTCGCCGAAGGCGTCACCACCGCGCGCGAAGTCGCCGCACTGGCAGGCGAACTCGGCGTCGACATGCCCATCACCCGCGCCGTCTGCCAGACGCTGTTCGAAGGCCTGCCCGCCGCGCAGGCGGTCGATACCTTGCTGAATCGGGAAATCAAGGCGGAGTTCTGAAGGTGGTTTGAGCGATCAGGGAAGCAACCGCCTCCCTGGTCGTTGCATGAGTCCGTATGGGAACAGTGGGCTGACTTGTCCGGTTCCAGCACAGGGTGGCCGTTCTTACTGATTCCAGCAATGGCTGTTCCTCGGCCGAAGCAGCCCTTTGAGGGCGACATAAGCGAATCAGTTTGCGGTACCCTTTCTTCTCCTAGCACTCAAAATATAGGTTGCGCATGTATTCAAAGTCCGAGAAAGTCATGTGGGCCGTACCGCCCAAGGATCGCGCGGGCTCATTAAGCGCTGCACTGATCAACGAGAAGTATGAACGGGGTGAGCAGCGAATTGTTACCGAGATGAACCGCGAGAAGCTCCCCAACTTCGTCGAAGCACTCAGCCGAACTGAATATATGGAGGTCCGCCCCTTCTATCAACGCCGTTCGCGTTGGGATGAGGAGCGACAATCAAAGCTCATTGAATCTTTCATCATCAACATTCCTGTTCCTCCCATATTCTTGTATGAGCGCGCATATAACTCTTACGAGGTGATGGATGGCCAGCAAAGAATTACAGCCATCGCGGACTTCTACAAGAATCGATTCAAGCTCAAGGGGCTTGACCTCTGGCCAGAACTCAACGGACTTACATACGTCGAGCTGCCAAACAAGATTCGCGCCGGCCTTGATCGCCGATCAATCTCATCCATTGTTCTACTTAAAGAGTCCGCACCCGATGAGGAAGATGCCATTTTCTTGCGTCAGCTTGTTTTTGAGCGCCTTAACACTGGCGGAGTAAAGCTGGAACGCCAGGAAATTAGGAATTCCTTGAGCCACGGTCCCTTCAATAAGATGTTGTACGAGCTAGCACGTGGAGATCTGTTCCGCGATATCTGGGGTCTTCCGCGATTTGTAGAAGAAGAAGAGACCAACCACAAACTATCGATATTTCGATCGCCATTTTTCAAGACGATGGAGGACATAGAGGTCGTTCTCCGCTTTTTCGCACTACGCCACATGGAGCATTTCAAGTACGGAATCCAAGGATTCTTGGATTTGTACATGATCCGAAGCAAGTCTTTTGATGAAGAAGACATAGCCTTTTTTAAACCCCTGTTTGAGCGGACATTGGGCTGCGCAAGTGCCATTTACGGGGGCCACGTATTCAGGGTATTTGATGACGGAAAATGGTCAGAAAAGCCGATCAAGGGAATGTACGACGCCGTTATGGTCTCTCTTTCTGAGTTCTCCGACCACTTCGAAAAACTGGAGGCGAGGCGAGATCTAATACTCGGCAAGACGATCGAGCTTATCCAACACGAAGGCGTGTCAGCAATTACAGGCCGCGCGAGTACAAAGAAGGATCTTGAGAACCGGATCAAGGTATTCAGAGTACTTTTTCGGACTGTGCTTGAGGCCTAAACGATGTTCGGCGGATTGCAGACCAACGCTCTCGGTCAAATAGGCGTTGTGGAGTCACTTATCGCCCAGCATGAGAATTATATTGGCACGCAGCCAAGTGAGCTCCGGGGGGCGATAAAAGTCTACGCTGTCGCATCATGCGTAACTCGGCTTTATGCCATCTACGAGCGTTTTGTAGAGTCACTGCTTTCTGACTTTCTGGATTCAGTCCCAGAGCTCATTCCCTATGCGTACCTCTCCGAAGGCCTGAAGAAGGAATATCGCGTTGGGATCTCTCATATCCTCGGAAAACTCGAAAATGAGCGTTACTCTCATCTAACGCACGAAAATATCATTCTCTGGTATCACGAGGCCATCTCAAATGAGTCAAAGTATCGGTTTGTCACTGAGGCCCTCACTAGGCATGACCACAACCTTCGCTTAAATGTCGTTGAGCATCTCGCATCGAGGATTGGACTCGAAAATATACGAGCTTGGCTAACAAAAAGCGAAGAGATCACGTCACTGTACGAAGAGCAGACAGCTATCGCGGAACAGCTAGACGCCGAGATTCGAAGCTTCATCCAACTCCGCAACGATGCCGCACACGGGACACTTGAGGCACTTGAGGGGCGAGATAATCTGAAGCGCTACTGCGAACTAATAGCTGCATTAGTCAAAGCACTCGGAGACTATATTTCCGTAAGCCTGCTGAAGGAGCGGGCACAAGCAGGAAGATCACGGAAGGTTGGGGTGGTAACCGAGGTTTTTGAAAAGGCGGGGGCTTACGTTGTACGGCTTGATGCTGGTACTGTGCTCAACCGTGGCTTGCAGGTTCATCTCCTTGGTTCGAACTACTATTTGAGTGAAACCATAGTGTCCATCCAGGTCATGGGAGAGGATGTCGAACAACTTACGGCGGAACGGGATGCCGTTGAAGTTGGCCTCCGCTGCAACGTGAATCCAAGGCGTAATGCAGAGTTATATGTTGACGTCGTTAACCCTTCACTTGAGCCAACTCTATAGGTTTCGTCGGCTCTATGCGAATGCTGACGGGCAGCTTCGACCGAGAACCTAACATTGGCCGGACCAACCTGAAAGCCGCTTCCCCCCAACAAGCCCATCAACCAATCGCTCACGGCCCCTTTCTCGCGGCCATCTCCGCAATTTCCCTGATCGTCGCCACAAACCCCGGGTCTTCTCCTGACAGCAGGGTCGACAGCGCCGCGCGAAAATCCTCGCGCTGGCACCACTCGGTCATGTAGTCCGCCCACGACTGCCACAGCCGCGCCTGCTGGCGGTTCATGTCGTCTTCGTATACCAGCACGTAGGCGCGTTCGAACAGGCTGACCAGGATGGCGAACAGGGCGTGTTTGCGTTCCAGCTGGTCTTCGCTGAGCTCGCCTTTTACGGCGGGCGACAGCAGGTGCAGGTCGGCGTTGTCGATGACCAGCCGCATGAAGTCGGCGTATTCGTCGGCCAGTCGCAGGAAGATTTCCTCTTCGTCGGTTTGCCGGTCGCGGCGGCGGTCGTAGATGAACACGCCGATGGCGAGCGGAAAACCGACGATGGTGACGAGATAGCTGGCCGCTTCCAGCCATTCGAGTCCGCTCATTCCAGTCTCCTCATTCAGGCGCCTCCCGCAAAACCGTTTTGCCGCCAGGCTTCGAATACGACAACGCTGACGGCGTTGGACAGGTTCATGCTGCGCGAACCGGGCAGCATGGGCAAGCGCAAGCGATGGTCGGCATCGAACAGCGCCAGCACTTCGGGCGGCAGGCCGCGCGATTCGGGGCCGAACAGCAGCACGTCGTTGGCCTGGAATGCCACCGTGGCGTAGTTGCGGCTGCCCTTGGTGGTGAGCGCGAACCAGTTGCGGCCGGGCAGCGCCGCCTGCACCGATTCCCAGTCCGGGTGCACGGTGACGCAGGCCATGTCGTGATAATCCAGTCCGGCGCGCGCCACCTGCTTGTCGGACAGATCGAAGCCCAGCGGCTCGACCAGATGCAGGCGGCAGCCGGTGTTGGCCGCGAGGCGGATGAGATTGCCGGTGTTGGGCGGAATTTCGGGCTGATATAAAACGATGTCAAACATCCGGCTTGGCCTAAAATAAGTGGAATCCTGGAGCCCCTCTATTCTATGGTCCCTTACCTCACCACTGCACTCACCGGCCCGCTGCTGGAACTGGAAAAACGTCTGCTCGATGCCCAGCCGACCATCGAGCACTGGTTTCGCCAGCAATGGAAAGAACAGGCCGCGCCGTTCTATACCTCGGTGGACATCCGCAACGCGGGCTTCAAGCTGGCGCCGGTCGACACCAACCTGTTTCCGGGCGGCTTCAACAATCTCAATCCCGCTTTCATGTCGCTGTCGATTCACGCGGCGATGGGCGCGGTGGAGAAAATCTGCCCTTACGCGCAGCGCCTGCTGCTGATTCCCGAAAGCCACACGCGCAACACTTTCTACCTGCAGAACGTGGCCGTGCTCGCGCACATCCTGCGCCAGACCGGGCTGATCGTGCGCATCGGCACGCTGCTTCCCGAAATCACCCAACCGACCACGCTGGAGCTGCCCGCGGGCGGGCGCATCACGCTGGAGCCGCTGGTGCGCACCGGCGACCGCATCGGCCTGGAAGGTTTCGACCCCTGCGCGGTGCTGCTCAACAACGACCTGTCGGCCGGGGTGCCGGACATCCTGAAAGGCATCGAGCAGAACATCATGCCGCCCCTGCATGCCGGCTGGGCCACGCGCCGCAAGTCGCGTCACTTTGCCGCCTACCAGAACGTCGCCATCGAATTCGCGCAGCTGGTCGGCATCGATCCCTGGCTGATCGACCCCTATTTCACCCAATGCGGCCAGCTCGATTTTCAGGCACGCCAGGGCGAGGACTGCCTGGCCGAGAAGGTCGACGAAACGCTGAAAAAGATCCGCGTCAAATACGACGAATACGGCATCGACCAGACGCCCTTCGTCATCGTCAAGGCCGACGCCGGCACCTACGGCATGGGCATCATGACGGTGAAGTCGCCGGACGACGTGCGCGAACTCAACCGCAAGCAGCGCAACAAGATGGCGGTCGGCAAGGAAGGCATGGAAGTGAGCGAAGTGCTGATCCAGGAAGGCGTCTACACCTTCGAGAGCATCAATGAAGCGGTTGCCGAGCCGGTGGTCTACATGCTCGACAACTTCGTGGTCGGCGGCTTTTACCGCGTGCATACCGGGCGCGGCGCGGACGAAAACCTCAACAGCCCGGGCATGCATTTCGTGCCGCTGGCATTCGACGACACCTGCGTGATGCCCGATCGCAGCGCCAACCCCGACGCCGCGCCCAATCGCTTTTATGCCTACGGCGTGATTGCGCGACTGGCCATGCTGGCGGCGTCGATCGAACTCGATGAAACGGCCCACGAAATGGAAGCCCCGGTCGCCGCATGAAGCTGCTGTTCATCATCGATCCGCTGGCGGGTCTCAAGGCCTACAAGGACAGCTCGGTTGCCATGATGCGTGCCGCAGCGGCGCGCGGCCATGCCGTATCCGCTGCCGAGGCGCGCCAGTTGAGGGTGCAGGACGGCATCGTCCATGCCGAATGCAGCGTACTCGATGTTCGCGCCGGGGACGACTGGGTTGGGGTTGTTCGCACCGACGCCGTCGCGTTGCAGCATTTTGACGCCGTGCTGATGCGCAGCGACCCCCCCGTCGACACCGACTATCTGCTTGCCACCCATCTGCTCGATATCGCCGAAAGAAATGGCACGCGCGTGCTGAACCGGCCGGCGAGCCTGCGCGACTTCAATGAAAAACTCGCGATCCTGAATTTTCCGCAACTCATCGCGCCGACACTGGTCAGCGCGCAGGCGGCGGACATCGTCGCTTTCCTTGCCGAGCACGCCGACATCATCGTCAAACCGCTGACGGAAATGGGCGGCAGCGGCATTTTTCGGCTGACGCTGACCGACCCCAACCGCAACGCCATTCTGGAAACGCTGACCCGGCACGGCCGCCGCGCCATCATGGCGCAACGCTATCTGCCCGCCATCAGCGAAGGCGACAAGCGCATTCTGCTGATCGATGGCGAAGTGGTGCCGTGGGCGCTGGCGCGCATTCCGCTGGCCGGCGAGACACGCGGCAACCTGGCCGCCGGCGGCACGGCACGCGCGCAGCCGCTGACGATCCGCGACCGCGAGATTGCCGAAACCATCGCGCCCTGGGCAAAAACACAGGGCATTTTCCTCGCCGGTCTCGACGTGATCGGCGACAGCCTCACCGAAATCAACGTCACCAGCCCCACCGGTTTCCAGGAAATCACCGCGCAGACCGGTCAGGACGTGGCGGCGCAATTCATCGACGCGGTCGAATGCGCTTGTTCAAGCAACAAAAGAGAAACAAGGTGAATGGCCTGCAATGTCAGGGACTCCGGAAGCATGAGCACACCTGACAACCCCGTAGGGCGCAATAACCGAAGGGCATTGCGCCGCATGTCCACCGCCAGATCACACCGATATGCCTGACTACCGCCGTGCCTGGCATCCGGGTGGCACGTACTTTTTTACGGTCAATCTCCTGCAGCGACATGGCAATGATTTGTTGATCCGCCATGTCGACATGCTCCGGCAAACGGTTCAATCGGTACAAACCCGACATGGTTTCCGGATACATGGCTGGGTGGTTTTGCCCGACCATCTGCATTGAGTGATCGAATTGCCGGACAACGACGCTGATTTCGCAACGCGCTGGCGATTGATCAAGATGGGGTTTTCCAAGGCACTGCCAAAAACGGAGCGCCTGTCCGAGGTTCGCGTTCGCCGAGGCGAGCGGGGTATCTGGCAGCGGCGCTATTGGGAACATCTGATTCGCGACGAAGCGGATTTCAGGACACACATGGATTATGTGCATATCAACCCGGTGAAACATGGCCTGGTAAAGCGCGTTGCTGACTGGCCTTATTCGACCTTTCATCGACTGGTCGGGCAAGGCGTGTATCCACCGGACTGGGCCGGAGGCGATAAGGACATGCTGGATTATGACGATTGACATGCGGCGCAATGCCCTTCGGTTATTGCGCCCTACGCGTATTGCGCGATTCCACCTATGGCTCATGTTGTTGGCGATGCTGGCCGCCTGCAGCCCGCCGCCGACGCATCGGCAGCAGGCCTATGTGTTCGGCACCCTGGTCGAAGTCAGCGTCTACGGCGCGCCAGAAGAACAGGCCCGGCAGGCGACCGGCGCGGTGCTGGCGCGCTTCGATGCGCTGCACCGCACGCTGCACGCCTGGCAGCCGAGCGACCTCTCCCGCCTCAATGCCGCGCTGGCCAGGGGCGAGCGCGCAACGGTGACGCCCGAACTCGCGGCCATGCTGCGCGACGCCCAAACGCTTTCGGTGCAGTCCGGCCATCTGTTCAATCCAGCCATCGGCGGCTTGATCGCGCTATGGGGGTTTCATTCCGACACGCCGCAGGCGCGGGTGCCGAATACCGAAGCCCTCTCGGAATGGGTGGCCCGGCAGCCCCGCATGGCCGATCTCGTCATTGAAAAAAACACGGTGTCGAGCAGCAATTCCGCCGTGCAACTGGACCTTGGCGGCTATGCCAAGGGACGCGCGCTGGATGACGCCGTCGCCATCCTGAAAACGCACGGCATTGAAAACGCGCTCATCAATATCGGCGGCAATGTGATCGCGCTGGGTGCGCACGGCGCACGGCCATGGCGGGTCGGCATCCAGCATCCGCGCCAGCCGGGCACGCTGGCGACACTGGATTTGCACGATGGCGAAGCCATCGGCACCTCGGGCGATTATCAGCGTTTTTTCGAGGTCGACGGGCATCGCTACAGCCACCTGATCGACCCCCGCACAGGCTTCCCGGCATCCGGCATGCAATCGGTGACGGTGCTGGTGACGGGCAAACAGGCCGGCACGCGCTCGGACGCCCTGTCGAAACCGCTGTTCATCGATGGCGCGGCACGACTGGCGGACAACGCCGCCCGCCTGGGTGTTTCAGACTATCTGGCGGTGGATTCAAGCGGGCAGATCCAACTCTCTCCTGCGATGAAGGCCCGGCTTCGTTAGAATGCGGGTTTTGCGTCTGGCATTTAATCAATGATAGGCATCCTCATCGTCGCCCACGGTTCGCTCGCCGACAGTCTGGTCGAGTGCGCCACCCATGTACTGGGCCAGCGCCCGCGCGGGCTCGCCACACTGGATTTCATCGGCCACGCCGATCCCGACGAACGGCAGAAAGCCTTGCAGGCGAGGCTGGCCGAACTGGACGAGGGCGACGGCATTCTGGTGCTGACCGATGTCTATGGCGCCACCCCCAGCAACACCCTGTGCCGGCTGCTCGAACCCGCCCACATCGAAGGCGTGTCCGGGGTCAACCTGCCGATGCTGCTGAAAGCGCTGAACTACCGCGAGACGCTGGCACTGCCTCAACTGATCCTGCGCATCGTCGAAGGCGGGCGCAACAGCATCAACCATATTTCCGAGACCATGTGCCATGCAGCAACGGGACATTGAAATCGTCAACAAACTGGGGCTGCATGCACGCCCGTCGGCCAAACTGACCCAGCTTGCCTCGACTTTCAACAGCAATGTATTCATGTCGCGCAACGGCCGCCGCGTCAATGCGAAAAGCATCATGGGCGTGATGATGCTGGCTGCCGCCAAAGGCAGCACCATCACCCTGGAAACCGAAGGTGACGACGAAACGGAAGCGATGAACGCGCTGTCAGGCTTGATCAGCAGCGGATTCGGGGAAGCACTGGAATGAGCTTCTCGCTCCATGGCATCGGCGTCTCCGGCGGCATCGCCATCGGTTACGCGCATCTCACTTCGCACACACGGGTCGAAGTGCCGCAGTACATGCTTGACCGCAAGTACATCAAGGAAGAACTGGCGCGCTTCGACGAGGCGATCCTCGCCACGCGCGTCGAGCTTGAAACCCTGCGCGACCATATCCCGGCCAATGCGCCGGCAGAACTGTCCGCATTTCTCGACATGCATCTGATGTTCCTGGGCGATTCGATGATCGCCGAAGAACCCAAGCGCCTGATTCGCGAAACCCAGTGCAACGCCGAATGGGCGCTGGCTCAGCAAATGGAAGCGCTGGTGGCGCGCTTCGAGGAGATCGACGACGCCTATCTGCGCAGCCGCCAGGAAGACGTGGTGCAGGTGGTGCAACGCGTACTGAAGTCGCTGACCGGCCACCCCAGCCATCTGCCGCTGGATGTCGACTTCGACAGCGAGCGGATTCTGGTGGCGCACGAACTGTCGCCCGCCGACATGGCGATGTTCAAGAGCGTGCACTTCGCCGCCTTCATCACCGATCTGGGCGGCTCCACCTCGCACACCGCGATTCTTGCGCGCAGCATGGCAATCCCCTCGATCATGGCGCTGCACAATGCACGCGGCCTGATTCGCGACCACGATCTGCTGATCGTCGATGGCCGCGAAGGGGTGGTGATCGTCAATCCGGACGAATCGGTACTGGCCGAATACCGGCTGCGGCAGAACCAGTGGCGCATCGACACCGACAAGCTGAAGCGGCTGAAAACCAGCAAGTCGGCCACGCTCGACGGCACCCCGATCGAACTGATGGCGAACATCGAACTGTTGAGCGACATCGACGCGGTGAAGGCGTCGGGGGCACACGGGATCGGCCTGTTCCGCAGCGAGTTCCTGTTCCTCAACCGCAGCGACCTGCCGACCGAGGAAGAGCAATACGAATCCTACAAAGCCGTGGCCGAGGCGATGGGCGGCAAGCCCGTCACCATCCGCACGCTCGACCTGGGCGCCGACAAACAGGCGCCGTGGGGCCATACCGTGGCCGACAATCCGGCGCTCGGCCTGCGCGCCATCCGGCTGTGCCTGGCGGAGCCCGGACTGTTCCTCACCCAGTTGCGCGCGATTCTCCGGGCGTCCGCGCATGGCCCGGTCCGCATCCTCATCCCCATGCTGGCGAGCTTCATGGAATTGCGCCAGACCTTGCAGCGCATTGACGAAGCCAGGGACTCACTGAGAAAAGACGGCCTGAAGTTCGATGAGGGCATCCCGGTAGGGGGCATGATCGAGGTGCCTGCGGCTGCGCTTTCGGCCGGGTTCTTCGCCGAGCAACTGGACTTTCTGTCGATCGGCACCAACGACCTGATCCAGTACACGCTGGCGATCGACCGTGCCGACGACAGTGTGGCCCATCTGTACGACCCGCTTCATCCGGCCGTGCTCGGCCTCATCCACCACACGATCCGTGCCGGCGCCAAAGCCGGAAAACAGGTTTCGGTATGCGGGGAAATGGCGGGCGATCCGATGCTGACGCGTCTGCTGCTGGGTCTCGGACTGCGCTCCTTCTCGATGCAGCCCGCCAGCCTGCTTCAGGTCAAGCAACAGGTATTGAAGTCGCATCTGGAGGAGTTGACGACTGCCGCGCCGCGCCTGCTGAAAAATACCGACCCGGACAAGACGCCCCTGCTGCTGAACCGCCTGAACGCCTAGCGCATCGGCCGATGCGGGCCACGCCGGCGCGCACGATCCGCTTGCCGAATGTTGCGGGCCGGGGCAGCGTCAGGCGGACAGGGTTTCGGCAATGCGCGTCAGTTCCATCTTGCGATCCCGCAATTCACCCAGCCCCTGTTTGATCTGCGTCATGCGACTTTGCAGCGCGTCCATGTTTTCCAGAATGTGTCCCAGACTGCTCAGGCGCTGGTCGAGGTACTGCTTGTGTTCGCGGATGCGGGTCATGACAGGATCCATCGCAATGCGCAGCCAGCGCTCGGCTTCCATCCGCGCAAGCTTGAAAACCTTGCGTGCCTCCTCGGCCAGTCCGGCATAAAAGCGCCTGATCATGAAACGCTTTTCCAGCAAAAGATTGGCCGGGTCCTTGCAAAAAGACTCGGTTTCGCGCATCAAGACTTCGAGACGATTGCGATAGCTGGCCAGATCGAGGCGGGGCACTTCCATTTTCGGCAAACGATGCTGACGATGAAACTGCCTGTAGTCCCGATCCAGCGAGTCCAGCATGTTGCCGGCCATGCGGGTCGCCTGCTCGAACTGGGTGGCCATCCGGTTGCTCAGTTCGCGAATGGCACGGGTCAGGCCAACGGTGGTCAGGCTGGCCTCCATTGCCGTTCGGCCATCCAGAAGAATGGTGTCCAGCGTTTCCTGCGACACATATGACAACAGCTGTTCGCCCTGCCCCTGCACCATGCTGCGCGTGGCCCGGAAGCGCGCCGCGGTCGCATCGTAACTATCCTTTTCCTGCTGCATGCTGGCGCGCGTCTGTTCGATCAGTTCACGATTCTTGCCCGACAGCTGGGTCAGCTGGGTCAGCTCGTCGGTGCCGCGCTTCAATCGCGCAACCAGATCCACCCGGCTTTCATTGATCATGGCGTTCACGTCGCGCGTAACCGCGTGATAGAGCATGTCGCGCCGCGCCGGGATGACCTGATGGGCCAGCAGATATTCCAGCGACTCGATGCCGGAACGCGCGCGTAGCGAAGCATCATCGAGAATGGAGGCCGACAGCGCTTTCTGCGCCGACACGGTGAACACCCGGCTGCGCGGCAGTTTGAGCACGCGTGCCGTCTCCACGGCCTGATGCTCGATATTGGCCTGCACCTCGGCATCGCTCTTGAGCTCATCCCACAGCATGTCGATCTTGTTCAGCACGGCCACGTGGTAGTTGGCGTGGCGATGCACATGCCGCTGCCACATTTCAAGATCGGAACGCGTCACGCCCGTATCCGCCCCCAGCAGGAACAACACGGCATGCGCATTCGGAATCACGGACACGGTGAGTTCAGGCTCGGACCCGAGTGCATTGAGGCCGGGCGTATCCAGAATCGTCAGTCCGGCCTGCAGCATCGGATGCGGATAATTGACCATGGCATACCGCCAGACCGGCACCTCCACCGTGCCATCGGGCTGCAACTGGTGGCGCTCGCTGGCATCCCCGCTGTCCCACAAGCCCAGTTCGACAGCCTCCGCCGCGGCCATGGGCCGGGTCTCGGTCAGTTTTTTCAGGCATTCCCGCAACTGGCGTGGACTGGCGGGGTCGAGCGGCACCTTGCTCCACTCGTTCGGCATGCGTTTGAGTTGCGCCAGCGATTCGCTGCGACGGCGCGTTTCAATGGGCAGCAGGTCAAGACTGGGCGCCTCCGCCGCATTGGCGAACAGTTCAGTCGGGCACATCGTGGTGCGGCCGGATTCGGACGGGAGTAAGCGCAGGCCGTGGTCGGCAAAAAACAGGGCATTGATGAGCTCGGTCTTGCCGCGCGAAAACTCGGCGACAAAGGCCACGACCAGCTTGTCATCGCGCAGCTCGGCGACGACCTCCATCAAACGCCCGGTGCGCTCGGCGTCTGTCCCGTGCTGGCCATCCAGCCATCGTGCATAGTCGGAAACGGCATTCGCGATATGCGATCGCCGCTCGCTGAAGCCCGTGACTTCCTGTTCCAGATGGATGCTCATGTTTGAATGTTCTTTTCGATATCGAGCCAGGGTGCATCAACGCCGGACACCAGCACGGATTTCTGCCTGGAGGTTTCACCACGAACCAGGCGCACCGCGGACCTGGGCACACCCAGTTGCGCGGCCAGCCAGGCCAGCAGGTGAGCATTCGCTTTGTTATCGACCGGGGGCGCGGCGATCTTTAATTTCAGTCTGCCGCCATGCTCCCCGACAGCCGCCGTGGTCTTCGCGCCCGGTTGCACATGCAGCTCGAGCAGCCAGCCGGACCCGTCGCGTCGCACCCAGACCGGAGGATCAGAGTGAGCCAAGCAGCGCCCGCTCCAGTGCGAATACCGGCACCATCAGCACCAGCTGGCACAGAATGAACAGCACCAGCGGCGTCAGGTCGACGTTGGCGACCATCGGCACGATGCGCCGCAGCGGCCGCAGGAAGGGCTCGGACAACTCGTAGACCACCGGCATCAGCGGGGAATCGCTGTTGACCCAGGACAAAACCGCACGCACCAGCGTGAGGCCGATGATCAGATAAACCGCCAGTCCAAGCAGACGAACCGCCGCCAGGCCAAGCATCACCGGCCATACCCCGGCGCCCGCCAGGGCAAAGGGAAAGCTGTTCAGCCAGTAGCCCGCGACGACCACGACCAGCTCCACCAGCAGCGCCAGCAACAGGCAAGCCAGATCAAGACCGAACAGGCCCGGCACCATCCGGCGCAGGGGCTTCACCGCAAAATCGGTGATCGCGACGATGAACTGGGCAAACGGGTTGCGAAACGGCACCCGGAAAAGCTGCATCATGAAGCGCAGCAACACCGCGATCACGAACAGGTTGCCCAGCGTCTGGATCAGGAAAGCCAATGCGCTGGAAATCATGCGAGTCGTCCCAGTTCATCACCCAGTTCGGCACTGCGGCGGCTGGCCGCTTCCACCGCCTGTCCGATGGCGGCCTGAACCGACGCCGCCTCCAGGGCCGCGATGCCGCGCTCGGTTGTGCCGCCTTTGGACGTCACGCGCTGCTGCAGCACGGCGGGCTCCTCACCGGATTCCAGCGCCAGCTTGGCTGCGCCAAAGAAGGTCTGAAGCGCCAATCGGCGTGCGGTCTCTTCGGTCAGCCCCTGCGCCACGGCTGCCGCTTCCAGCGCCCCGATACAATAAAACACATAAGCCGGGCCGCTGCCGGACACCGCCGTAACCGCATCCAGCTGGGGTTCATCCGCCACCCACACCACCCCGCCGACGGCACGCAGCACCGCCTCGGCCTGTGAGCGCGCCTCCTGGCTGACGGCAGGCGGCGCATACAGCCCCGCGATTCCGGCCTGAACCAGTGCGGGAGTATTGGGCATGGCACGCACAATCCGCGCGTGCCCGCCCAGCCAGCGAGCCAGATCGGCCACCCGCACACCGGCGGCGATCGATACCACCAGATGCCCGGCGAGACGCGAGGCCAGCGACGCGGCAACCAGCGGCATGGATTGCGGCTTCACCGCCAGCACGATCAGGTCGTGCAGGCGCGCCTGCGACAAATCCGAATGCACCACCACGCCGAAGCGGGCGGACAACTGCGCCCGGGCGTCGGCATTGATTTCCACCACCTCGATATCGGTGGGCGAAGTGCCGCTGGCAACCAGCCCGCCGATGATGGCCGCAGCCATGTTGCCGCCCCCGATAAAACTGACCTTATGCATGTTTTGTCCTCTCTCCAAAGAGCGCGGTACCGATCCGCACGATGGTCGCACCTTCCAGAATCGCCGCTTCCAGATCGGCCGACATGCCCATCGACAGGGTGTCGAGCGCATGGCCGCGCGCGCGCAGCGCATCGAATTGCGTACGCACCTGCCGAAAAGCCGCGCGTTGCGCGTCAACGTCCGGCGCAGGCGCCGGAATCGCCATCAAGCCCCGCAGTTTCAGTCCGGGCAAACCCGAAATGGATTCGGCCAGCGCGGGCAGTTCAGCCGGCGCCACGCCGCCCTTGCTCGCTTCACCGCTGACATTCACCTCAATGCAGACCTGCAGCGGCGGCAGGCTGGCCGGGCGCTGGGCCGACAGCCGCTCCGCTATCTTCAGGCGATCGATGCTGTGCACCCAGCTGAAATGCTCGGCAATCGAGCGCGTCTTGTTGCTCTGGATCGGCCCGATGAAATGCCATTCCAGCGGCAGATCGTGCAAGGCCGATTGCTTGTCCAGGGCCTCCTGCAGGTAGTTTTCGCCGAATGCCTGCTGGCCGGCTTCCGCCAGCGCACGCACCGCCGCCCCGCCGAAGGTTTTGCTCACCGCCAGCAAGTGCACCTCCGCCGCATCACGTCCCGCCTCGGCAGCAGCCCGCGCGATCCGCCCCCGTACGGCGTTCAGGCGCACAATCGGGGTGACGCCCTCACTGGATTCAAGTTCGCGGGATTTCGGTTCGATATCCATAAGCGTTTATTATCTGTCAAACCCGACCTATTCCTGAACGAGGCAAACGTGGATATTTCTGAGCTGCTGGCTTTCTCCGTCAAAAACAAGGCGTCCGACCTTCACCTCTCCGCAGGCCTGCCGCCCATGATCCGGGTGCACGGCGATGTGCGCCGCATCAACCTGCCGCCGCTGGAGCACAAAGATGTGCACACCATGATTTATGACATCATGAACGACGGCCAGCGCAAGCACTACGAGGAAAACCTCGAACTGGACTTCTCATTCGAGATTCCCGGCCTGGCCCGCTTCCGCGTCAATGCCTTCGTGCAGAACCGGGGCGCTGCCGCGGTGCTGCGGACCATTCCGTCGAAGATTCTCACGCTCGAAGAGCTCAAGTGCCCCAAGATTTTCGAGGAGCTGGCGGACCAGCCGCGCGGCGTGGTGCTGGTGACCGGGCCGACCGGCTCAGGCAAATCGACCACGCTGGCTGCAATGGTCAACCACAAGAACGAGAACGAGTACGGCCACATCCTGACCGTCGAGGATCCGATCGAATTCGTGCATGATTCAAAGAAATGCCTGATCAACCAGCGCGAGGTCGGCCCGCACACCCTGTCATTCAACAATGCGCTCCGGTCCGCGCTGCGCGAAGACCCGGACGTGATCCTGGTCGGCGAGATGCGCGACCTTGAAACCATCCGCCTCGCGCTCTCCGCGGCCGAGACCGGCCACCTGGTGTTCGGCACGCTGCATACCTCGTCGGCGGCCAAGACCATCGACCGTATCATCGACGTCTTCCCTGCCGCGGAAAAGGAAATGGTCCGGTCGATGCTGTCGGAATCGCTCAAGGCGGTGATCTCGCAAACGCTGCTCAAGACCAAGGACGGCTCGGGCCGCGTCGCCGCGCACGAGATCATGGTCGGCACACCGGCCATTCGAAACCTGATCCGGGAAGCCAAGGTGGCGCAGATGTATTCGGCCATCCAGACCGGTCAGCAACACGGCATGCAAACGCTGGACCAGAACCTGCAGGAACTGGTTCGCCGCAACATCGTCTCGCCGGCCGAAGCGCGCAGCAAGGCTGCGAACAAAGATATTTTTGCCGGGTAAAATACCCCGCTCTTCGCGCACCGGGCAATGGGTATTCGCCGCGGCGTGTCCGGGTTTCCGGACGAAGCGCCCTGTTTGACGAGGTAAAGAATGGAACGAGACGAAGGCTTAAAATTCATGCACCAGCTTCTGGCCATGATGGTCCAGAAAAAAGGCTCAGACCTGTTCATCACCGCCGGCTACCCGCCGGCGATGAAGATCGACGGCAAAATGATGCCGGTGACCTCCCAGCAGCTGACTCCGCAGCACACCGCCGATTTGTGTCGCGCCGTGATGAACGACAAACAGGCGGCTGAATTCGAAAGAACCAAGGAATGCAACTTCGCCATCAACCCGACAGGCATCGGTCGCTTCCGCGTCAACGTTTTCATGCAGCAGGCCCGCGCCGGCATGATCCTGCGGACCATCAACGTCACCATCCCCAATTTCGAGGATCTCAGCCTGCCCCCCATCCTGAAGGATGTCGTCATGGAAAAGCGCGGGCTGGTGCTGTTCGTTGGCGGAACGGGCTCGGGTAAATCGACCTCCATGGCCGCCATGATCGGTTATCGCAACATCAATAGCCACGGCCACATCATCACCATCGAGGATCCGGTCGAGTACGTGCATGAGCACAAGAACTGCATCGTCACCCAGCGTGAAGTGGGCGTCGATACCGATTCGTGGGAAGCCGCGCTGAAGAACACCCTGCGCCAGGCGCCCGACGTGATTCTCATCGGTGAAATCCGGGACAGGGATGTCATGGAACACGCCATCGCCTTCGCCGAAACCGGCCACCTGGCCATGGGCACGCTGCACGCCAACAACTCCAACCAGGCGCTCGACCGCATCATCAACTTCTTCCCGGAAGAGCGTCGCCCGCAGTTGCTGATGGATCTCTCGCTCAACCTCAAGGCCATCGTTTCGCAGCGCCTGATCCCGCTCAAGGAAGGCAAGGGACGGAGGGCCGCAATTGAAATCATGCTGAACTCGCCGCTGATTTCCGACCTCATCTTCAAGGGCGATGTACACGAGATCAAGGAGATCATGAAGAAGTCTCGCGAGATGGGCATGCAGACCTTCGACCAGGCATTGTTCGACCTCTACGAACAGGGCCAGATCAGCTACGAGGATGCACTGCGCTTCGCCGACTCCATGAACGAGGTGCGCCTGCAGATCAAACTGCACGGCCAGGAATCCAAGGATCGCGACATGACGGCGGGGCTGGATCACCTCGACATCGTCTGATCCGGCTTATTCGGGGTTGATGACGGCTGTCACGTCCAGCCCATGATTGCCCGGCAGCGCCTTGATGGCCTCGGCAGCGGCTTTCAGGGCCGCTTCCTCACCCCCGGTTTTCACCATCAGATGCTCGTCGTCCGGCATGGGTGCGCCGATCGACATCGGAATGATCGAGGCCTTGCCGCTGCCGGACGCGCCAAAGTCAGCCACCAGGTAATAGCTGCGATAAACCTCGGCGCCATCGCTGAGCGTGCCGGCGAGACGAATCGATGCGGTCATCATGTCGGGGCACGCCTCAGAAAGACATCCAGGAAACCCGCCCGCCGCATGCGGGTTCCGTTCACGCCCCCGGGGCGGCCGGTTTTTTATCGCGCATCGATCCGGCAATCAGCTTGTATTGCAGGAAGCGGGTTTCGATCGGACCGTTGAACAGCGGAATGCGGCGGCTGGCCTTGAGTCCCAGCAGCTTCGGCAGCAGCGGGTCGCCGGAAATGATCCATGCCTCCCAGCCGGCAAAGTGTTTCTTCAGCCAGTCACCCAGCAGGGGATACCACTCGGCCAGTTCCTCGGCCTCGCCGATGCGCTCGCCGTAGGGCGGATTGGTGACGATCGTGCCGACCGGCGTCGGCGCCTTCAGGTCGAGCACATCGGACACCTTCAGTTCGATGGCATCGGCGTAGCCTGCGGCGGCGAGATTGTTCCGCGCCTTGTCCAACACCCAGCGATCCTGATCAGCGCCGAAAATGGGCAGCGGGGTCGCGAGCGGCTTTTCCTGCGCCTGTGCCTCGGCCTTGATGCGCTGCCACAGCGCCGCATCGAAATCGCGGTAGTGCTCGAAGGCGAAATGCCGCCCCCGCCCCGGCGCCCGGTTCAGCGCCATGTCCGCCGCTTCGAGCAGAATGGTGCCGGCGCCGCACATCGGATCGAGCAGCGGCGTGCCAGGCTGCCAGCCCGACAGCATCAGCAGCCCGGCGGCGAGGTTTTCCTTGATCGACGCCGCGCTCGCTTCGCGCTTGAAGCCGCGCTTGAACAGCGGCTCGCCGCTGGTGTCGAGATAGAAGGTCACCGCGTCCGGGGTGAAGAACGCGTACACCGGCACGTCGGGCGCTTCGGTGTCGACGCTCGGCCGTTCGCGCGTTTCCTCGCGGAAGCGGTCGCAGATCGCGTCCTTGATCTTGAGCGTGATGAAGTTGAGGCTTTTCAGCGGCGCATTCTGTGCGCCGACCTTCACCGCGATGGTTTTCTTGACGTCGAACCAGTCCGGCCACGGCAGGTCGAGCGCCGCGCGGTAGATGTGCTCTTCCTTGCGATAACGGGTGAATCCCACCTTGCGCAGAATGCGGGTGGCGATGCGCGAGGTGAGGTTGGCGCGCATTTCGGCGGCCGCATCGGCCATGAACAGCACGCCGGCGGGCACCTGGCGCACCACCTGCGCGCCAGCGGCCGTCAGTTCGGTTTCAAGCAAGGCCTCCAGCCCGCGCGGGCAGGTGGCGAAATGGCTGGCAGGCGGCAGCTGGTCGCGTTCGGGGCGACTGGAATGCGGCGCGGGTTTACGGCGGGATTCGGGTTTCAAAAAATGCTTTCAGAAAATTTATCTGCGAAGAAATATGAAGAATACGCCGCTGGCAGGAGCGCCGCCCTCGGCGCGATAGCGAGCAAATCGCGCCGAGGGCGGCGCTCCTACATGGCGATCTTCGCGCTCATCGCGGATGAAAAAAAGTTAAAACGGCTTCAGCACCACCAGCAATACGACGATCAGCAGCACGATGACCGGAATTTCATTGAACCAGCGGAACCAAACGTGCGGCTTGGCATTCTGTCTGGCTTCGAACTGGCGCAGCAGGCTTTTGCAGACATGGTGGTAGCCGACCAGCCCCGCGACCAGCGCGAGCTTCGCCCACATCCAGTTCATACTCAACGGGAAATAGGCCAGCCACAGCCAGATTCCGGTAATCAGCGTCAGCCACATGATGGGCGACACGAACCGATACAATTTGCCTGCCATCAGCAACAGGCGGTCATACGCCGCGTCATTCTTTTCCATCGCCAGGTTGACGAAGATGCGCGGCAGATAGAACAGCCCGGCGAACCAGCTCACCACCATCACGATATGAAACGATTTCAGCCACAGCATGGATAAGAAAGCCCTTCTGAAAAAATGGACGCCAAGTCCGCTGACCCTGATTTTACTGGGTTTGATCGTGTATCTGTGGTTTCGTCCGCCCGCCGACGTCAGCGAGGAGAACCAGGCCATCCCGCCCTGGGCCGTCACCCTGCCCGATGACCGTGCCCTGACCAGCGACGCCCTCCGGGGCAAAGTCGTCCTGGTGAACTTCTGGGCGACCTGGTGCCCCTACTGCCGCAAGGAAAAGCCCGTGATCGACCGTTTCTGGCAGGACTACCGCGACAGGGGATTCGAGGTCATATCAATCAGCGTCGACGATTCCCCGGAAAAAATCGCCGCCTGGATGCAGGACAAGGACTACGCTTTCATGGCCGCCCCCACCAACGCTTCAGTGGCCGCGGCTTTCGGCAACGTGGCGAGCGTGCCCACCTCGTTCATCGTCGATGCCGAAGGACGTATTCGACACAAGATCGCGGGACAGGTGCATTATCCCCGACTGGAAAAACTTGTCGTTCCCCTGCTCGCCGAAGCCAAACAGCCATGACCGAAGCCCGTCTCACCGAACTCGAAACCAAGCTCGCCTTCGCCGAAGACCTGATCGAAACGCTCAACCAGACGGTGTTTCGCCAGCAGGAACAGCTGAATTCGCTGCAACAGCAACTGCACCTGCTGCACCAGCGAATGCAGGAAAGTCTTCCCGACGAGACGCACGCGCCGCGCGACGAAAT
Organism: Thiobacillus denitrificans; assembly: GCA_002424845.1. Taxonomy (GTDB): domain Bacteria; phylum Pseudomonadota; class Gammaproteobacteria; order Burkholderiales; family Thiobacillaceae; genus Thiobacillus; species Thiobacillus denitrificans_F. The sequence goes on from DILD01000039.1 coordinate 25,014, forward strand.
CCCGCCGCACTACTGACCGGGGATGGTCTGGAACCGTGAAATGCAGGCGCACCCGCAAGGGGCAGGCCGTGGTTGTATAGCCGATAAATCGGCAACAACCACGCACCGGCGCCTCGGCGTGATGGGGTGAAGGTTGGCGGAGGTGCGAAAATCGGGGCGAGGCGCCCCTCCCACAGTTGAACGTTACACCGCGATTTTCACCACCACCTTGCGGATCCTGCCGTCACTCACCAGCGGCGCGTGCGCATCGTCGGGAAAAAACAGGCAGAACGACCCGGCCGGCGTGGCGATCCAGCTGGCCGGCGCATCATTGAAAAAGCGGATGTCGCGCGCGGCATCGTATTCCGCCACCTGGTCCGCGCATTCGGCCACGGGCTTCCAGCCCATCTCGTCGACCCCTTCCAGGACCAGCTGGATGTCGATGTAACGGCGGTGGCATTCCAGCTTCGCATCGTCCCGCGTGCGGCCGGCACAGTCTTCGACGATGGCGAATAGCTGCTCACCCTGAATGTCGTGCTTGCCCGGCGCCAGCGCGCTCAGATCGGTGCCGCGCAGAAAATCGAACGCGCGCGCGAACAGCGGATGCAGCGCAAGGTAACGGTCGGCATGCGAAAGCGCATCAAGAATCATGGGCGGCAAAAATCAGAAGGCGGAACGCTTCACTGTGCGGCCGCAACCGGAGGACGCTGAGCCGATCGCTTGTCCCGCACGTACACCCCTTTGTCCTTGGTCTGCATCTCGAACAAGCCGATCGCCTGATACAAGTCCTTGAGCTTCGCATAACCGTAATTGCGTGAATCGAATGAAGCCTGCTTGGTAATATGCTGGCCGACTGCGCCCAGGCCGGCCCAGCCCTCATCGTCCGCCGCCGCCTCGACGGCTTTGCGCAACAGGCTGACGAGACGGGTATCGCTCTTCAGTTCCTTGGCGCTCAACTTGACCGCAACGGCCTTGGCTTCAGGCTGGGCGGGCGACCCCACGGCTTCCGCAGCCCCACCGGAATCGGGCTCGACAGGCGCGCCCAGATTCTCCAGAAAGAGAAACTTTGAGCAGGCGTTGACGAAGGGTGAAGGCGTTTTCTTCTCGCCGAAACCGAACACCTTGTGGCCATCGGCACGAATTCGCATGACCAGCGGCGTGAAATCCGAATCGCTGGAAACAATGCCAAAGCCGTCGAGCTCTTTGGTGTAGAGCAAATCCATCGCGTCGATAATCATCGCGGAATCGGTAGCGTTCTTCCCCTTGGTGTAGGCAAATTGCTGAATGGGCTGGATCGCGTATTCGTGCAGCAGCTCCTCCCACGCATTCAGATGCCGGCTTTTCCAGTCGCCATAGGCACGCCGGATGTTGATGACGCCGTAATTGGCCAGTTCATCGAGTATTTCGTCGATTTTTCTGGCGGGGCTGTTGTCGGCATCGATCAGCAGCGCAATACGGGATTCACGGGTCATGACGCACCTCCGGTTTGGGTTGTTCAGCGACTGATCGGCTTGTAGCGAATCCGCTTCGGCTTCGCGCCTTCTTCACCCAGGCGCTTCTTCTTGTCGGCTTCGTATTCCTGGTAGTTGCCGGGGAATAAGGTCACCTGCGAATCGCCCTCGAAGGCGAGGATGTGGGTGGCGATGCGGTCGAGGAACCAGCGGTCGTGCGAGATCACCAGCACGCAGCCGGCGAATTCCAGTAGCGCATCTTCCAGCGCACGCAGGGTTTCCACGTCGAGGTCGTTCGACGGTTCGTCCAGCAGCAGCACGTTGCCGCCGGCGATCAGCGTCTTCGCGAGATGCAGTCGTCCGCGCTCGCCGCCCGACAGGTTGCCGACGCGTTTCTGCTGGTCGCCGCCCTTGAAGTTGAAGCGGCCCAGATACGCGCGCGACGGCGTTTCATAGCGCCCCACGGTGAGGATGTCGCGGCCCTCGGCCACTTCGTCGAACACGGTCTTGTCGGCGGAGAGCGCATCGCGGCTCTGGTCGACGTAGGCGAGCTTCACCGTCTGGCCGATTTCGACTTCGCCGGAATCGGGTTTTTCCTGTCCGGTGATCATCTTGAAGAAGGTCGACTTGCCGGCGCCGTTGGGGCCGATGATGCCGACGATGGCGCCGGGCGGCACGCTGAAGGACAGGTTGTCGATCAGCAGGCGGTCGCCGAAGGATTTGGTCACGTTATGGAAGTCGATGACTTTGTCGCCCAGCCGCTCGCCGACCGGAATGAAGATTTCCTGCGTCTCGTTGCGCTTCTGGTATTCGACCGAGTTCAGTTCCTCGAAACGCGCCAGACGCGCCTTCGACTTGGCCTGGCGCGCCTTGGGATTCTGCCGCACCCATTCGAGCTCCTGCTTCATCGTCTTGATGCGCCCGAGTTCCTGCTTGCCCTCGGTTTCCAGCCGCGCTTCCTTCTGCTCCAGCCAGCTGGTGTAGTTGCCCTTCCACGGAATGCCGTGGCCGCGGTCGAGTTCCAGAATCCACTCGGCGGCGTTGTCGAGGAAGTAGCGGTCGTGCGTCACCGCCACCACGGTGCCGGGATAGCGCACCAGGAACTGCTCCAGCCACTCGACCGACTCGGCGTCGAGGTGGTTGGTCGGTTCGTCGAGCAGCAGCATGTCGGGGTTGGACAGCAGCAACTGGCACAGCGCGACACGGCGCTTTTCGCCGCCCGACAGGTTGCCGATCACCGCGTCCCACGGCGGCAGCCGCAGCGCATCGGCGGCGATTTCCATCTGCGTGTCGAGGTCGGCGCCGGCGGTGGCGAGAATCGCCTCGCATTTCGCCTGCTCCTCGGCCAGCTTGTCGAAGTCGGCATCGGGCTCGGCGTAGGCGGCATAGATTTCATCCAGCCGGGTTTTCGCCCCAACGATCTCGCCCAGCCCCGCTTCCACCGCCTGCCTCACCGTGTGCGTGGGGTCGAGTTGCGGTTCCTGCGGCAGGTAGCCGATGCGGATGCCCGGCATCGGGATCGCTTCGCCTTCGATATCCTTGTCCACGCCCGCCATGATGCGGATCAGCGAGGATTTGCCGGAGCCGTTGAGGCCCAGCAGGCCGATCTTGGCGCCGGGGAAAAACGAGAGGGAAATGTCCTTGAGGATCTGCCGCTTGGGCGGAACGATCTTGCCGACACGGTTGAGCGAGTAAACGTATTGCGCCATGAATGAAAAATTCCGGAAAAAATCAGGGTTTGCTTGCGCCCGGGCAGGCGTCGAACGCGCAGCCGTTGGCCGGATTGCGGCTGACATAGCTGCCGTCGGGGCATTGCCTGGCATCGGCCGTGCAGGCGACGGGCTCATCGGACATCGGCGGCGGGGGCGGCGCAGGCGGCAAGGCTTTGCCTGCGGCAGGCTGGGCGCCGACCGAGCCGCACGCACCCAGGGTGAACAGCAGCGCGACAGCGGCGAGTATTCGCATCAGGACAGTTCCTTGTCCAGCAAGGCCTGCAGTTTGACGAAATCGAAATCGCCCAGTTTGTACAGGATGACACGGCCGTTCTTATCGATAACAAAGGTCGTAGGCGTAAGACGAATGTCCTCGGGTTTAGGCTGCAACTTGCCGAAGGCGCGCGCGTGCGCACCGTCGGTATCCAGCACGACCGGGAACGGCAGCTGCCGCGTCTGCACGAAATTCGCCACATAAGCAGGCGGGTCGTAGCTCATCGCCACCGCGATGACCTCGAACCCGCGATCCTTGTACTGCCTGTAGGTTTCGACCATGTCCGGCATTTTCTTGATGCAGCCGGGGCAGGACGTTGCCCAGAAGTTGACCAGCACCACCTTGCCGCGTAGCTCATCCAGCGTAATGGACTTGCCTTCCAGCGTGGTGAAGCGGGATGCCGGCGCATCGGGTTTATCGATCAGGGCGTAAGCCAGCGCACCGGCAATGGCAAGCAGCGCAACGGCGATCAGAACGGGTTTGGCGAATTTCATGGGGATTCCCGGGTTAAACGTCTTGATACGACCGCGCCAGCTGCACATAGTGCTGCGCGGAATAACTGAAATAGGCCATTTCCTCCTCGGTCAGCGCGCGCACCAGCTTGGCGGGCCGCCCCAGATAGAGATGCCCGGATTCGAGCAGCTTGCCTTCCGGCACCAGCGAACCGGCGCCGAGCAGCACGTGCTTCTGAATCACCGCGCGGTCGAGGATGATGCTACCCATGCCGATCAGGCATTCGTCCCCGATGGTGCAGGCATGCAGAATCACCGTATGCCCGATGGTGACGCGCGCGCCGATCACCAGCGGCCCGCCGGCCGGGTTGTCCGGCGTCTTGTGCGACACGTGCAGCACGCTGTTGTCCTGGATATTGCTCGCCTCGCCGATGGTGATGGCGTTGACGTCGCCGCGAATCACCGCGCCCGGCCACACCGAGGCGTCGGCGCCCAGGCTGACCTCGCCGATCACCGTGGCGCGCGGGTGCACCCAGACGCCGGCGGCGAGTTGCGGGTGAATGCCCTGATAGGGCGCGACGGAGTCTAAAGCCATGGTTGTCGAAGGGTTGAAACACCGGGGAAGCGGGCTCAAATTATAATCGCTGATGCTGGCCCCATTCCCCCCCGCGTTCCGCGCGTTTTTTGCGAAAGATTTGCCATGACCACCCCGATGGGAACCAATCCCCTGCTCGACTTTTCCGGCCTACCCCGTTTCGCCGAATTCAGGCCCGAATTCGTCACCCCCGCCATCGACCAGCTGCTGGCCGACGCCCGTGCCGCCGTAGCGCGCGCCGAGGCCGCCGACACCCCGGCCGAATGGGATGCTTTCGTCGCCCCGCTCGACGACACCAACGAGAAACTGGGCCGCGCCTGGGGCCAGGTATCGCACCTGCATTCGGTGATGGACTCGCCCGAGCTGCGCGAGGTCTACAACGAAAACCTGCCCAAGATCACCGTGTTCTACGCCGAACTGGGGCAGAACGAGGCCCTGTTCGCCAAGTTCAAGGCGCTGAAGGCGAGCGCCGGCTACGCTGCGCTATCCGCCCCGCGCAAAAAGATCGTGGAGAACGAACTGCGCGATTTCCGTCTCGGCGGCGCCGAACTGCCGGCCGACAAGAAGGCGCGCTTCATGCAGATACAGGAAGAGCTGGCGCAGCTGTCGGCCAAGTTCGAGGAAAACCTGCTCGACGCCACCAACGAATTCGCGCTGTTCATCGACGACGCCTCGCAGCTGGCCGGCGTGCCGGACGACGTGCAGGCGATGATGAAAGCCGCCGCCGAAGCCGACGGCAAAACCGGCTTCAAGATCACGCTACATATGCCGTCCTACCTGCCGGTGATGCAGTACGCCGACAATCGCGATCTGCGCGAGCAGGTCTACCGCGCCTACGTCACCCGCGCATCCGAATTCCCCCCGGCCACGGCATCCGGGGACAAGGGCGAAGCAAAGCACCCGCAAGGGGCAGGCCACGGTTGTAAAGACGCTGAAGCGTCAACAACCGTGCGCTGGGACAACACGCCGCTGATCGGCGGCATCCTCAGGCTGCGCCGCGAGGCCGCCGAGCTGCTGGGATTCAGGAGCTATGCCGAAGTCTCGCTGGCCGCCAAGATGGCCGACACGCCGGCCGAGGTGCTGGGCTTCCTCGACGAACTCGGCGTCCGCGCCCGCCCCTATGCGGAAAAGGATTACGAAGAACTGAAAGCCTTCGCCCGCGACGAGCTGGGCCTGGCCGATCCGCAGGCCTGGGACAACACCTACGTCTCGGAAAAACTCAGCGTCGCCCGCTACAGCTTTTCCGATCAGGAAGTGAAGCAGTATTTCCCCGAGCCGCGCGTGCTGGCCGGGCTGTTCAAGCTGGTCGAAACCCTCTACGGCCTGCACGTGCGCGAGGACAGCGCGCCGGTATGGCATCCCGACGTCAAGTTCTACACGCTCACCGACCACGGCGGCCAGCGCGTCGGCCAGTTCTATCTCGACCTCTACGCCCGCGCCTCCAAGCGCGGCGGCGCCTGGATGGACGACGTCATCACCCGCCGCAAAAAGGCCGACGGCATCCAGACCCCGGTGGCCTACCTCAACTGCAACTTCTCCGGCCCCGTCGGCGACAAGCCCGCGCTGTTCACCCACGACGAAGTCATCACCCTGTTCCACGAAGCCGGCCACGGCCTGCACCACCTGCTGACGCAGATCGAGGAAATCGGCGTGTCCGGCATCAACGGCGTCGAGTGGGACGCGGTCGAGCTGCCGAGCCAGTTCATGGAAAACTTCTGCTGGGAATGGGA
>DILD01000042.1:0-659 GCA_002424845.1 Thiobacillus denitrificans
AGCCCGGTATTGCGCATCACATCCAATACCTGCTTCTTGAGGCCGGAGAATACCAGCGTAATACCGCTTTCATGCAAGCGCTCGCGCAGATGCTTGATTACTTCCTCACCGGTCGCATCGAGGTTGTTGATGCCATCGCCCACCACCAGTACATACTTGGCCTTGGGTTTGCCTGCCACGGCTTCGAGGATGGTGTCCTCGAAATAGGACACGTTGGCGAAGTAGAGCTGGCCGTCGAAACGCATGGCGATGATATGTTCTCTGGTCGGCAGGTCCGGATTGACCTTGACGTCGCGCAGGGTGCCATCGGCGTAACGACCGAGCTGGGCGACACGCGGCTTCATGGTGCGGTAGAGAAACAGCGCCAGCGCCAGCGCGGCGCCGATCAGGATGCCCTTATCCAGATGCGGGGCGGCGATCAGAGTGACGAAGAAGGTGACGCCGGCAACCACGCCGTCCGCCTTGCTGGCCTTCCAGGCGTGCTTGATCGCGGCCGGGGTGACCAGGCCGGTCACCGCCAGCAGGATGATGACACCCAGGGTAGCCTTCGGCAGGTGGTAGAGAAACGGTGTCAGGAACAGCAGGGTCACCGCCACAAAAATGCCGTTGAACACCATACCGAAGCCGGTTTTCGCACCCGCCTGCAGGTTGATCACCGA
>DILD01000042.1:703-3977 GCA_002424845.1 Thiobacillus denitrificans
CGATCAGTTCCTGGTTGGGATCGAGACGCTGCTTGGTTTTGGCCGCCAGCGCCTTGGCCATCGAAATGCTTTCCATGAAGGCAACCAACGAGATAATCAACGCGGCAGCAAACAACTGCATGAAGGCGTCCAGCGACAACGCGGGAACGCGGAAAGACGGCAGACCGGCCGGGATGTTTCCGACCACGTCGCCGCCGCCGGTCAGACTCACCTTGCCGTCATCGATCTTCTTGATGTGCCACTGGTGGCCATCGGTCTTCACACCGGCAGGAACGGAGCCAGCCAGATACAGGGTGGCGGACTGCTCCTCGGGAACGTCGAGGCGCTCAAATGTCAGCTTGCGGATGTACTGCAGGCGCTCCTTGTTCTGCTGCTCGAAACCGGAGGCTTCCAGGTTCAACAGATCGATTTGATAATTGAGATCGGCCGCGGCACGGGCATCATGCGCCTTCTCCAGCACACGCAGTTCGGCGCCTTTCGCCGTGACGTCGGCCCGGATTTCGTCGATGCGCGCCTGTGCCTGGGCGTAGCTCACCACCAGTTCGCGCGCAGCCGGGTCGGCAATCGCGTCCGGTGCACCGCTGGACTTGTGCGCAAAACCGAATGCAAAGCTGACCAGCGTGGTGATGACCACTGCAATCAGCACACTGGGCTTGGACAGCATCGGAATCTTCTTCATCCCCAGCATCAGGGCCAGCGCAAAAACCGACATCGCCAGCGTGGGCCAATGGGTTTGAGGCAGATAGGTGAACATTTCCCAGATATCCACCAGAAAGGAATCGCTGCGACCCTTGGGGATGCCCAGCAGCAGGTCGAGTTGCGACAGCGCGATGATGATGGCCGCCGCATTCATGAAGCCCAGGATCACCGGATGCGACACGAAGTTGACGATGGTGCCCAGCTTCAACACGCCGAGGCTGAACTGGATGATGCCGACCATCAGGGTCAGTAACAACGCCAAACCGATGTAATCCTCGGAAAAAGGGATCGCCAGCGGCGCCAGCGCGGCGGCGGTCATCAGCGAGATGATTGCCACCGGGCCGGTTGCAAGTTGCCGCGAGGATCCCCACAAGGCGCCCAGGATCGCCGGCACGAACGCCGTATAAAGGCCGAAATACACTGGCAGGCCCGACAGTTGCGCATACGCCATCGCCTTTGGTACCAGTACCAGCCCGCCGGTGATGCCGGCCAGCATGTCGCCGCGCAGGATGATGCTATTGACGGGGAACCAGGAAAGGAAGGGGAAGAAGCGCAGGAGGAGAGGGTGGTTCATCATTGGGAGTCGGCCCGGGACGAATATGTTGAGTAAAGCAGCATGGAAGCTGCAAATCGCAACATTTTAGCAAATTCTTATAATTCCCCCCAACTGGCTTATTCGGAAGGATCGTTAAAGCGCTTCAGTTTGCGCCAAAGCGAGACCCGGTCGATTCCCAGCATCTGCGCCGCCAGGGTCTGGTTGCCGTGGGCCTCCTCCAGCACCCATTGAATATAGTCGCGTTCCTGCTCGTCGAGTGTAGGCACGCGGCCATCGCGATGGCGGTAGGCACGGATGCTGAGGTCGCGCAGGTCGTCAGGCAGGTGTGCCTCCTCCAACGTATCGCCCTGGCACAGCGCCACGCCGCGCTCGATGATGTTCTCCAGTTCGCGCACGTTGCCGGGGAAGTCGTAGGCCTTGAGCAGGGCCAGCGCCCCCTCGGAAATCGCGTTCACCGGCTTGCCCATCAGCGGCGCGGAACGCTCAAGAAAATGCTGGGCCAGCAGCGGAATGTCCTCGCGGCGTTCCGACAGCGGCGGGATGTGCAGGTTGACCACGTTGAGCCGGAAATAGAGATCCTGGCGAAAGCGCCCCTCGGCCACCCAGTCCTTCATGTTACGGTTGCTGGCGGCGATGAAGCGCACATCGATCTTGAACGGGCGGGTGGACCCCACCGGCAGCACCTCGCGCTCCTGGATCACCCGCAAGAGCTTGACCTGCATGGCAGGCGACATTTCCGTCACCTCGTCGAGAAACAGCGTACCGCCATGTGCCGCCGCCAGTAGACCCGACTTGCCCACCGCGCCGGTAAACGCACCCTTCTCGTGGCCAAAGAGTTCATTCGCCAGTAATTCCTCGCTGAAAGCACCGCAATTGATGGCGACGAAGGGCCCGCCGGGGCGGCCGCCGTGCTCGTGCAAATAGCGCGCGAACAACTCCTTGCCGGTGCCCGATTCGCCGGTGATCAGCACATTGCAGCCGGTGTGCGCGACCTGGCGCGCGGTTTCGAGCAGTTTCTGCATGCCGCCGTCGCGGGTGATGATGCGGGTGCGTCCCTCGATGGCGTCGAGCTGCGCGCGCAAGGCGCGGTTCTCGCGCTTCAGGCGGATTTTCTCCAGCGCCTCCCCCACGGTCTGCCGCACTTCATCGAGCCGGAACGGCTTCGCGATGTAGTGGAAAGCACCCTCCTTCATCGCCGCCACCGCCGATTCCAGCGTGGCATATCCGGTGATCATGATGACCTCGACATCCGGATGATGGGCCTTGCAGCGCCGCAGTATCTGCATGCCGTCGATCTTCTCCATCTTCAGGTCGGTCAGCACCAGATCGAACGGCTGGGCCTCGAGCAGTTCCAGCGCATGACTGCCGCTCTGGGTGGCCGTGATCGCATGGCCCTGCTTGCCCAGCACGTGTTCGAGATTGCGCAGGGCGACCTTTTCGTCGTCCACCAGCAGGATGCGTGCGCTCATGGGGTATCTCCCGAGGTGGCCGGCAGGCGGATGCGGAATGCCGCGCCGCCTTCGGGCCGGTTGGCAGCGACCAGACAGCCGCCGTGCTCCTCGATGATCTCGAAGGCAATGAAAAGACCGAGGCCGCTGCCGTGGCCCACCGCCTTGGTGGTGAAGAAGGGATCGAAAATACGCTCCAGGATGTCCGGCGGGATGCCGGGGCCGCTGTCCGCGATGACGATATCCACCGCCTGGCTGCCGATGCGGCAATGCCCGTTGGGGATGGGAAAGTCGTCGCCCTTGCCGCCGACCGTGACGGGGCGGGCGGTGATTGCCAGTTCGCCCTGGCTGCCTACGGCATCGTAGGCATTGACGACGAGGTTGAGCAGCACCTGCTGCAGCCGCGGACGGTCGCCCTGCACCACCAGCTCCGGCGCGATATCGAGCTTCACCTCCACCCCGGCCGGGCGCTTGGTCTTGAGGAAGCGCAGGGTTTCCTGCACCAGCCTGGCGAGCGGCACCGGGACGCGCTGGAAGGCGCGATCGCCCGAGTAGTCGAGCAGCGCCCGCA
>DILD01000042.1:4078-4453 GCA_002424845.1 Thiobacillus denitrificans
TTGTTGAGCTCGTGCGCCACCCCGGACAGCATGGTGCCCAGCGAGGCCAGCTTCTCGGCTCGCACCAGGGTGTGCTGACGCCGTTCCAGTTCGTCGAGCACGTGGTTGAAGGCGTCGGTAAGGGAAACGAATTCGCGGTCCCGGCTGTCCGGGGTCAGTCGGGTCAGCTGGCCGCTGGCCACCGCCTCCATGTGATTCTCCATTGCCTGCAGCGGGCGCGTGACCCGCCGCGCCAGCATGAAGCCGGTTGCGACCAGGATCGCCGCCACCCCGGCGAGCAAGGCGAGGAAGTTGCGCTGGTGCGTCTGCAGGGCCCGGTCCACCGACTCGCGCTCGCGCAGGGCCAGGCGCTCGCCCACCGTCACGATGCGGTGG
>DILD01000028.1 GCA_002424845.1 Thiobacillus denitrificans
GAACGACTGGAACACGAAGCCGACGCGGCCCGCGCGCAGGCGGGCACGGGCGTCCTCGTCGAGTTCGTTGAGGCGCTGGCCGAGCAGCACGATCTCGCCCGCCGATGGCTGGTCGAGTCCCGCCAGCAGGCCCAGCAGGGTGGACTTGCCGGAGCCGGAGGCACCGGTAATGGCGAGCGTTTCGCCCGCCTGGACGGCAAGCGCCACTTCGCTCAGGATGGCCAGGATCCCATCGGCAGTTGGCACCTGCTGGGATAATGCGCGGGCGGCGACTACGGCATCGGGGAACTGTGCGTTGTCGGAAGACGTCATTAGGGTGTATTCGAGTTAGGGTTAATGGATGAATTATCGCTTGTGGTTGCTTTTGATGTTGTGGCTGCCGGGTTGGGCGCTGGCCAATACGTGCTCGGTATTGATTGTCGGCGACAGCCTGAGTTCCGGTTATGGACTTGCCCAAGGCCAGGGCTGGGTGGATTTGCTTGATGCACGCCTGAAAAAAATCGCGCCGCCGCAAAAAAACAAGCAGTGGCGCGCAATCAACGCCAGCATCACTGGCGATACCACGCAGAACGGCCTGTTGCGCCTGCAGCCGGCGCTTGATCGGCACCGGCCGCAGGGCGTTCTGATCGAGCTCGGCGGCAACGATGCCCTGCGCGGCACGCCGCTGGCGGTGATCAGGCAGAATCTGGTCGCGATGGTTCGCCAGGCCAAGGCGGCGGGCGCCTGGGTGGCCCTGCTGGAAGCGCCGGTACTGCCGAATTATGGCAAACCGTATGCCGACGCGGTGGCGAAACTGTATGTGGACGTGGCGCGCGAGGAGAAAATCATTCGTGTGCCGTGTTTCGTCTGTGGCGTGGGTGTCACGGACGGCATGATGCAGGCCGACGGCATCCACCCCAATGAAAAGGCCCAGCCGAAAATGCTCGACGCGGTGTGGCCGCATATCCGGCCCAAGCTGCGCCATTGTCCGGTGAACAATTCATGAATGGCACTGCCTGTCCCTGCGGGTCGGGGCGCGTCTTGGCAGACTGTTGCGGCCGCTACCACGCTGGCGAGCCGGCACCGGACGCCGAGTGCCTGATGCGCTCGCGTTACAGTGCTTATGTGCTGGGGCTGGAGGACTATCTGTGCGCGAGTTGGCATCCCGACACCCGTCCAACCACGCTCGGCCTCGGCGTGCCACCGCGTCCGAAATGGCTGGGGCTGATGGTGAAGGCGCATACAGTCCTGGACTCGATTCATGCAACGGTGGAATTCGTTGCACGCTATAAGGTGAATGGCCGTGCATTCAAGCTGCACGAAGTTAGCCGTTTCGAGCGGGTGGACGGTCGCTGGTTGTATGTCGACGGTGAAATTCGTGAATGAGGGATGCTTCATGCAGATAAGCAAGCTGGGCCATGCTGTATTGAAGGTACGCAGTCTGGCCGTATCGTCCCCGTTCTATCGTGATGTGCTGGGCTTGAAGGAAGTTGCACGCCATGGCGCCCACATGGCTTTCTTTTCGTGCGGTGAGAACCATCACGACCTCGCGCTGCTGGAGGTCGGCATGCAGGCGGCGTCACCTCTCGAATATCAGGTCGGGCTGTATCACCTGGTATTCAAAATCGGCGACTCTCTCGACGAATTGCGTGCTTGCCGCGATCACCTTATGGAGCATGGCGTCGAACTGGCCGGTCAGTCTGACCATCGCGTCAGCCAGTCACTTTATTGCCACGATCCGGACGGAATCATGATCGAGCTTTACGTCGATGCTGATCCTGCACTGTGGCGCGATGATCCCGGGGCTGTGGCTTATGTGGGCGCGCTTAAACTCTAGAGCTCAAATGAACAAAGCCCGCCTAAGCGGGCTTTGTTCATGCTTCCAGTAAAACGGTGGGGTGGATGATGGGGCTCGAACCCACGACAACAGGAATCACAATCCTGGACTCTACCAACTGAGCTACATCCACCATTGTGTCGCCAGCGACGCTGGCAACGAAAAAACTTGGCCTGCCCGACAGGAATCGAACCTGTAACCCCCAGCTTAGAAGGCTGGTGCTCTATCCAGTTGAGCTACGGGCAGAGACACTCATCGGGCTTGTGGGGTGGTCGGGGTGAGGGGATTCGAACTCCTGACATCCTGCTCCCAAAGCAGGCGCGCTACCGGGCTGCGCTACACCCCGAAATCCTATCCATGCATACCAGCCGCATTTCGGAGAAGCGAGACTATACATGGCCGAATTGGCCGGGTCAATTTTCGCTTGAGTAAGGTGGGGGCTTCCGGGAAAATCACCCTTTTGCCACAGGGTTGTTCTGATGAGCGCACGTATTCTCGACGGCAAGGCCATGGCCGATACCATCCTCGCAGTAATCCACGACAAGGTGGCTGAGCGCGAGGTTCAGGGCAAGCGCCGCCCCGGCCTTGCGGTGATTCTGGTCGGCGGCGATCCGGCCTCCGCGGTGTATGTACGCAACAAAAAGCGCGCCTGCGAGCGGGCCGGTGTCAACAGCGTGTCGCATGACTTGCCCGAGACCACCACCCAGGCTGAGCTCCTCGCCCTGATTGACACGTTAAACGCTGACGGCGCCATGGACGGCATTCTGGTGCAGTTGCCATTGCCTGCGCACATCGACGCGGAAACGGTGATCGAGCGCATCCGTCCGGACAAGGACGTCGACGGCTTCCATCCCTACAACATCGGCCGTCTTGCGGTGAAAATGCCGACCCTGCGGCCTTCCACGCCGCGCGGCATCATGACGCTGCTGCGTGCGACCAACGAGGAACTGCGCGGCAAGAATGCGGTGATGGTGGGGGCATCCAATATCGTTGGCCGTCCGATGAGCCTGGAGCTGCTGCTGGCCGGTTGCACCATTACGGTGTGCCACAGTGCCACACGTGATCTGGAAAGTTTTGTGCGATCGGCCGAAATCCTGGTGGTGGGAGTGGGGCGGCCCCACATGATTCCGGGCGACTGGGTGCGCGAAGGCGCAATCGTGATCGATGTGGGTATTAACCGCTTGCCGGACGGCAAACTGGTCGGCGATGTCGATTTCGACAGCGCAGTCGGGCACGCCAGCTGGATTACCCCAGTGCCTGGAGGGGTCGGGCCGATGACGGTTGCGACACTGCTGGAAAACACGCTCGAAGCGGCGTTGATGCACAATCCCTGAAAGGGTTCTTATCCGCGAAGGCCCGTGAAGAAAGCCTGTTTCCCCTTCGCGTTTCTTCGCGCCCTTCGCGGATAAGTTTAGTTGGTGTGCAGCGTTCTGAGGTAAGCGACGTCGACGAAGGGCTGGCCGAGATCGGGGCCGGCGAGCCGGCGATTGGGGGCGCCAGGGTCGCCAAGGTCGGACAGTACGACGGCAGCGCCTGTGAAGTCGTGATCGAGTGTGTAGTCGTTGACCGTGATCAGTGTTTTCAGATGGGCCCCCAGACTCGCGCGCAAGCCGTTCTCCGAGTCTTCGAATGCCAGACAGTCGCGTGCCTCCAGCCCCATTTTCTCCAGCGCGTAATGGTAGATGTCGGGCGCGGGTTTTTTCGCCGGCACGATGTCGCCTGCCGCGATGACCTCGAACCAGTCCTGCGTGCCCGCCCCCAGGCTGTGTTCCAGCAGCACGGTGACGTTTTCGGGGGTGGTGGTGGTCGCGATGGCCAGGCGCAGTCCTGCGGCACGTGCCTCGATCAGCAATCGTTTGACGCCTGAGCGCATCGGGATGCCGCCGCGGGCCGCCAGTGCGCTGTAGTGGCGGGTCTTGGCCTTGTGCAATTCGGCGACCATTTCGTCGAAATTGGCCGGTTTTTCATAATCAGGCCGAAAGTGGTCAATGTAGTATTTTATCCGTTCCTTGCCGCCGGTCACGGCGAGAAGCTTGCCATACAGGTCGACATCCCAGTTCCAGTCGAGGCCTGCTTCGGCAAAGGCTTGATTGAAGGCGGGACGGTGACCGTCACGTTCGGTATCGGCAAGGGTACCGTCAACGTCGAAGAGAAGGGCTTGCAGGGTCATATGGGTTGCGGCGATTAAGTGATTCTGATATTAAGTCAGGTTGGGCTGTGCCCGGTATGGACGAAAATTTTCAAAGAGAACGAGATGGCTGAAACATTGATGCGCTTCGAGCCTTACAAGGCCAAAAAGGGCGAAGAATACATGAACGCAAAACAGCTCGCGCATTTTCGCAAAATGCTCGAAGCCTGGAAAGCCGAACTGTCGCAGGACATCGATACCACCTTGCATTCCATGCAGGATGAGCAGACCGTTTTTGCCGACCCCAATGACCGTGCCACCCAGGAGTCCGACATGGCGCTGGAACTGCGAAATCGGGACAGGGAGCGCAAGTTGATCAAGAAAATCAACGAAACCATCGCCAAGATCGATGGCGGCGACTATGGCTATTGCGAATCCTGTGGCATCGAAATCGGGCTGGATCGCCTGCAGGCACGCCCGACTGCCACCATGTGCATCGACTGCAAGACGCTTGAAGAAATCCGTGAACGTCAGGTTGCCAAATAAACTCGCCATGACACAGCTCAGTTCGGAACAGACCAGTGAATTCGACCGTTACTACAACGGCTTGCTATACAGCGTGATGCGCTGGGATCAGTTGACCGAGTTCTGGCAAAAGGTTGATGCCGGGGCCGGTTGGTACCTTTATGCGGTTGGCCAGCAGCGGCCGCAGGCTCCCTCGGATGCAGAAAAGGTCAAGCAGTTCATGCGTGAAGTTGATGAGTTGCTGCGGCGCGAACATCACGAGGATTATTGCGCGATTGTTTATGCAGACGATCTCGACGCCCCTAGTTTCATCAAGATTTACGATCCAGGCCACCTCGGCAGCTCGTGCGGCTCCAGTTCGATGAAATCCTCGGTGGCCCCTGGCTGGCTGATGTGCCGGATGCCGCCGCGCGAACTCGAAATGTCTGGCGTGGTCACCGGGCAGCGCAAGCGCTGGTGGCAGGCGTTTCTTGGTGAAGTGGTCTGATAGGGCTGGGTGCGATTGACGCAATAAAAACGCGCCATTTAGGCGCGTTTTTATTGCGTCAGCGCCACACACTGGTTGCGCGCGGCACTGGGGACTGGGGGCAGGTCAGCTGACCTGTTCCTCGTCGCCGGGAGACACCGGTGCGGGAGCTTCCAGCAGGGCCTTCATCGATAGACGCAGGCGGCCTTTTTCGTCAGCCTCCAGAATTTTCACCCGCACGACCTGACCTTCTTTCAGGTAGTCGCCGATGGTGTTGACGCGCTCGTGGGCGATCTGCGAGATGTGCAGCAGGCCGTCACGGCCCGGCAGCACGTTGACGATTGCGCCGAAGTCCAGCAGCTTGATGACCGGGCCTTCGTAGACCTTGCCGACTTCGACTTCGGCGGTGATCTCCTCGATGCGCTTCTTCGCCAGTTCGCCGGCTTCCATGCTGGTGCAGGCGATCTTCACGCTGCCGTCTTCCTGGATGTCGATCTGGGTGCCGGTTTCCTCGGTCAGTGCGCGGATCACGGCGCCGCCCTTGCCGATGACGTCACGGATCTTTTCCGGGTTGATCTTCATCGCAATGATGCGCGGCGCGTAGGCCGACATTTCATGGGTCTCGGAGACCGACGATTTCATGATGCCGAGGATGTGCATGCGGCCTTCCTGAGCCTGGCTCAGCGCGGCCTGCATGATTTCCGTGGTGATACCGGTGATCTTGATGTCCATCTGCAGTGCGGTCACGCCTTTTTCGGTGCCCGCGACCTTGAAGTCCATGTCGCCCAGATGGTCCTCGTCGCCGAGGATGTCGGTCAGCACGGCGAAGCGGTTGCCTTCCTTGATCAGGCCCATGGCGATGCCGGCAACGTGCGCCTTCAGCGGTGCGCCGGCATCCATCATCGACAGGCAGCCGCCGCAGACCGAAGCCATCGACGACGAGCCATTGGATTCGGTGATTTCGGAGACCACGCGCATGGTGTAGCCGAATTCTTCCTTGGTCGGCAGCACCGCCATCAAGGCCCGCTTGGCGAGGCGGCCGTGGCCCACTTCGCGGCGCTTGGGCGCGCCTACGCGGCCGGTTTCGCCGGTGGCGTAGGGCGGCATGTTGTACTGCAGCATGAAGTGGTCGGAGTAGCTGCCTTCCAGCGCGTCGATGGTTTGTTCGTCGCGTCCGGTGCCGAGCGTGGTGACGACCAGCGCCTGGGTTTCGCCGCGGGTGAACAGGGCGGAGCCGTGGGTGCGCGGCAGCACGCCAGTGCGGATGGTGATCGGGCGCACGGTGCGGGTGTCGCGGCCGTCGATGCGTGGCTGGCCGGACAGGATGCGGTTGCGCACCACGCTGGCCTCCAGGCGGTGGAACGCGTCCTTGACGTGGTTGGCGGCGACGGTGTCCATGTCGGCCGTGATCAGATCGGCAAAGGCCTTGCTGCGCACTTCGTCGATGGCGCTCATGCGCGCCTGCTTCTGCTTGATGTTGTAGGCCGCTTGCAGGCCGTCTTCGGCCAGCGCCTTCAGGCGTTCCACCATCGCGGTGTCTTCGGCAAGCGGCTGCCAGTCCCATGCGTCGGCGCCGGCTTCGTCGGTGAGTTCGTTGATGGCGTTGATCGCAGCCTGCATCTGGGTGTGGCCGAACACGACTGCACCCAGCATGATGTCTTCAGGCAGTTCCATGGCTTCGGATTCGACCATCAGCACGGCGGTTTCGGTGCCGGCAACGACCAGATCCAGCGCCGAATCCTTCAGTTCGGAATTGGTCGGGTTGAGCACATACTCACCGTTGATGAAACCGACGCGTGCTGCGCCCACCGGGCCGTCGAACGGCAGGCCGGAAAGCGACAGCGCGGCGGAGGCACCGATCAGTGCGGGAATGTCGCCGCTGACTTCGGGGTTGGACGAAATGACGGTGGCGATGATCTGCACTTCGTTGAAGAAGCCTTCCGGGAAGAGCGGACGGATGGGGCGGTCGATCAGGCGGCAAATCAGAATTTCACCGTCGGAGGCACGGCTTTCGCGCTTGAGGAAGCCGCCGGGGATGCGGCCGGCTGCGTAGGTTTTTTCCTGGTAGTCGACGGTCAGCGGGAAGAAATCCTGGCCGGGTTTGACTTCGTTCTTGGCAACCACGGTGACCAGCACCACGGTGTCGTCCATGTTGACGAGGACGGCGCCGGAGGCCTGGCGGGCGATTTCACCCGTTTCGAGGGTGACCTGATGACGACCATAGGTAAACGTTTTCTTGATGGCGCTCACACGAATTCCTTTCAAACAAAAACGCCCCGCTTCAGGCGGGGCGCAGAAAACTCAGGGGCGTAGCCCCTGGGCCAGATTTTCGACAATGTTGCGGCAGCGAATCACCGATGCGGGGCGCTTACTTGCGCAGGCCGAGACGATCGATCAGGGTCTTGTAGCCTTCGAGGTTGGTACGCTTCAGGTAGTCCAGCAGCTTGCGGCGGCGGCTCACCATCTTCAGCAGGCCACGACGCGAGTGGTGATCTTTCATGTTGGCCTTGAAGTGGCCGGTCAGGTCATTGATGCGGGCCGTCAGCAGGGCAACCTGCACTTCGGGGGAGCCGGTGTCGGCGGCGGCGCGTTGGTAATTCTGGACGATTTCAGCTTTTTGAGCGACGGTAACAGCCATGGTGTACTCCTTTTAAATCGCGTGGCCTGCGGCTGAGCGGGACACGTTCCGGGAAAAACGCGATTTTACGCTAAATGAGGGGCTTGACTCAAGTCTGTTGGGTGGCGATGAGACGGCGTGGCGCCAGTTGCCCCGCATCCGCATCGACCAGCCCAATAAAGGTGTTTGCCGTCGTGTAGGCACGTATCAAGCCGGGTTCTGCCGTGACATGCGCGATGCTGCGGCCCTGGCGCAAGCCTTCTGCTTCGGCGTCTTCGAGCATAATCGCGGGCAGGTGGGCCACCAGACAGTCGGCCGGGAGCAACAGGGCATGGCGTTGCGTGGCGTCGAGCGCCTCCAGTTCGGCCAAGCTATGTGCCTGTTCCAATTTGAAGCCACCGGAACCGAGGCGTGTCAGCGCAGTGAGATGGGCACCGCAGCCAAGGGCGGCGCCGATGTCCTGCGCCAGGGTGCGAATGTAGGTGCCGGCGCTGCATTGCACATCGAGCACCACGCGCGGCGGGGCGCATTCGACCACCTCCAGCGAACGGATGGTCACTTTGCGCGGCGGCCGGTCGATTTCGATGCCGGCGCGTGCATATTCGTAGAGCGGGCGCCCTTGGTGCTTGAGTGCCGAATGCATGGGCGGGATTTGCTCGATTTCGCCCGTGAAGCGCGGCAATACGGCTTCGAGATCGGCGCAGCTTGCGTGGACTTCAGCGCGGCTGAGTATCTCGCCTTCGGGGTCGCCGGTGCTCGTGGTGACGCCAAGCTGCTGGACCGCACGATAGTGTTTGTCGGCATCGAGCAGGTAGGCGGAAAACTTGGTGGCTTCGCCGAAGCACAAGGGCAGCAGGCCGTCGGCAAAGGGATCAAGCGTGCCGGTGTGGCCGGCCTTCCTGGCGTTGAGCAGCCACTTGGCCTTTTGCAATGCGGCGTTGGAGGTGATGCCGACCGGCTTGTTCAGCAGCAGCACGCCATCGACAACTTGGCGGGCGGGTTTCACTCGTCTTTCGGGTGTTTGGCGTCTTCGGCGACGGCGGTTTCGATTAGTTGGCTGAGTTCAATGCCGCGCTCGACCGAGCGGTCGTATACAAAAGTCAGCTTGGGCACCACGCGCAACTGCATGCGGTGCGACAGCTGCGTGCGCAGAAAGCCGCTGGCGCGCTGCAGACCCTGCAGGCAGGCGGCGTGCTCGGGCTCGCCGCCCAGGGTGGTGAAGTACACCTTGGCAAATTCCATGTCGCGGTTGACCTCCACCTCGGTGATGGTCAGCATGCCGACACGTGGATCCTTCACTTCCTGCCGGATCAATTCCGGCAGTTCGCGCTGGATCTGGTCAGCGACGCGACGTGCCCGCGGAAAATCCTTCGGCATTAGAGCGAGCGCGCCACTTCCACCACTTCAAACACTTCCAGGATGTCGCCTTCCTGGAGGTCATTGAAGTTCTTCAGCGACAGGCCGCACTCGAAGTTGGCCTTGACTTCCTTGACGTCGTCCTTGAAACGCTTGAGCGAATCGAGCTCGCCCTGGTGGATCACCACGTTGTTGCGCAGCACGCGCACGCCGGCATTGCGTTTGACCACGCCATCCTGCACGTAGCAGCCGGCAATGGTGCCGACCTTAGAAATGACAAACACCTGGCGGATTTCCACGGTGCCGATGACGCTTTCCCGCTTCTCGGGCACCAGCATGCCGGACAACGCGGCCTTCACCTCATCGACCGCTTCGTAGATGATGTTGTAGTAGCGGATGTCGACCCCGCTGGATTCGGCCAGCTTGCGCGCCAATGCATCGGCGCGCACGTTGAAGCCAATCAGCACGGCTTTGGAAGCAAGCGCAAGGTTGACGTCGGATTCGGTAATCGCCCCTACGCCGCTGTGGATGATGTTGACCTTGACCTCGTCGGTCGACAGCTTGGCCAGCGCGTGCGCCAGACCTTCGTAGGAACCCTGCATGTCGGCCTTGAGGATGATGGGCAGATGCTGCACTTCGCCCTCGCCCATCTGGTCGAACATCGATTCCATCTTGGCCGCCTGTTTTTTCGCCAGTTGCACGTCGCGGAACTTGCCTTGACGGAACAAGGCGATTTCACGGGCCTTGCGCTCGTCCGGCAGCACCATGACATCCTCGCCCGCCTGCGGCACGTCGGACAAGCCCTGAATTTCGACCGGTATCGACGGACCGGCTTCGGTCACGACCTTGCCGGCTTCGTCGAGCATGGCGCGCACGCGACCGAAGACCTGGCCGGCCAGCACCATGTCGCCGCGGCGCAGCGTGCCGGATTGCACCAGCAGCGTGGCGACCGGGCCTTTGCCCTTGTCGAGACGCGCTTCGATGACGATGCCTTTGGCGGGGCCTTCGGCGGCCGCCTGCAGCTCCAGCACCTCGGCCTGCAGAAGGATGGCGTCGAGCAGACCATCGATATTGGTGTTGGCCTTGGCCGACACTTCGACAAACTGGGTGTCGCCACCCCATTCTTCAGGGGTGACGCCCTGCGCGACGAGTTCCTGACGGATCCGCTCGGGGTTGGAATCGGGTTTGTCGATCTTGTTCACGGCCACCACCAGCGGCACGCCGGCCGCCTTGGCGTGGTGGATCGCTTCGATGGTTTGCGGCATGACGCCGTCGTCCGCCGCCACCACCAGCACCACGATATCGGTCGCTTTCGCGCCGCGCGCCCGCATCGCGGTAAACGCCTCGTGGCCCGGGGTGTCGAGGAAGGTGATGACGCCCTTTTCGGTTTCGACGTGATAGGCGCCGATGTGCTGGGTAATGCCGCCGGCTTCGCCGCTGGCCACCCGAGTGCGCCGGATGGTGTCGAGCAGCGAGGTTTTGCCGTGGTCGACGTGGCCCATAACGGTGACGACCGGCGGACGCGCACGTATGATCAATTCGCCGGTAAATCCGGTGTCGATGAGGAAGGCTTCCGGTGTGTCGAGTGCTGCCGGTTTGCCGATGTGTCCCATCTCCTCGATCACGATGATCGCGGTTTCCTGGTCGAGCACCTGGTTGATGGTCACCATGCTGCCCAGCTTCATCAGCGCCTTAATGACCTCGGCGGCTTTCACCGACATCTTGTGAGCGAGTTCGGCCACGGTGATGGTTTCCGGCACCAGTACCTCGCGCACGACCGGCTCGGTCGGGGCGACGAAAGTGGTTTCTTCGTGACCGGACTTGGATTTGCCCTTGCGACCACGCCAGCCTGTGTCAGGCGCAGCGCCGCCTCGGGTCTTGAGTCCACCCTTGCGACGCGCGGCATCGTCTTTCCAGCTTCCCGCCGGCTTTTTGTCCGGCCCTTTGGCACCTTTGGCCGCACCGGGTTTGTCCGGTTTGTGCAGGGTTTTTTCGGTGGGCGCGGCGGGCGCGGCGGGTGCGGCGGCTTTTTCCGCTGCCGCAAGCTTGGCGGCTTCGCGCGCAGCTTCCGCTTGTTTGCGCAGAGCCTCGCGTTCGATACGGGCCTTGGCGTCCGCGGCCTGACGTTCCTGGAGCGCCGTGTGGCGGCGAGATTCTTCTTCGCGCGCCTTGACCTCGGCCTCGTTCAGGATAGAGGCCTTCTTGATGCGGGTGGTTTTCTTGACGACCGGGGCGGCTTCGGCAGCGGGTTCTGCTGTCGTCTCGGTCGGCGCGGGGGCGGCTTCGGCGGCTACAACCGGTTCGACCGCAGCGGCTTCGGCTGCGACGGGTTCGGCCTTGGCCTTGGCGGCTTTGGCGGGCTTGATCTCAACCGCTTCGACAACGGGTTCTGCTGTCGCCTCGGTCGGCGCGGTGGCTTCAATCTTGGCCTCGACGACGGGCGGGATCAGTTCCTCGACCGGCGGGGCCGCCTGGATTTCAGGCGTGGGCTCCGCAACAGGCGGGGCTTCGGCCGCCAGCGCAGCGGCATCGCGCTTGACGTAGGTTCTGGATTTACGAACTTCAACCGGAATGGTGCGAGACTTTCCGGTGCTGTCGGTTTTGCGAATTTCACCAGTCTGCTTGCGTGTGATGGTGATTTTCGTTTTGCCAGTCTCGGCGCCAGCGCCGTGCATCTTGCGCAGGTATTCGAGCAAGTGCGCCTTGTCCGCTTCAGTGACAGGGTCGACTACATCATTTTTGCTGACACCTGCGGCCTTCAGCTGTTCAAGCAACAGCTGGGGCGGCAGTTTCAGTTCCTGTGCGAATTGTTCAACGTTCATGCAATCCTCGTGGCGTATCAGCCTTGGGCGAACCAGGGCGCGCGTGCGGCCATGATCAATTGTTTGGCGCGTTCGGCATCCATGTCAGACATTTCGATCAGTTCATCGACGGCCAGTTCGGCCAGGTCTTCAGTGGTGTGGATGCCTTTGCTGGCGAGTGTGCGTGCGGTTTCCGCGTCCATGCCTTCGAGTGACAGCAGGTCGCCGGCGGAGGCCTCGACCTGTTCTTCGCCGACGATGGCAGCAGTCAGCAGGGCGTTGCGGGCACGGTTACGCAGTTCGTTGACCAGGTCTTCGTCGAAGGCCTCGATCTCAAGCATTTCGTTGAGCGGCACATAAGCAACTTCCTCCAGTGTGGAGAAACCTTCGTCGACCAGAATCTGCGCAACTTCTTCGTCCACATCGAGTTTCTCGATGAAGAGTGCAAGGGTTTTTCCGCTTTCGGTCGACTGCTTTTCTTCAGCCGCTTCGCGCGACATGATGTTGAGCGTCCAGCCGGTCAGTTCGGACGCCAGGCGCACGTTCTGGCCGCCGCGTCCGATCGCCATCGCCAGTTGCTCCTCGTCGACCACCACGTCCATGCTGTGCTTGTCTTCATCGACCACGATGGAACTGACTTCGGCTGGTGCCAGTGCGTTGATGACATATTGCGCCGGTTCTTCTGACCAGTGGATGATGTCGACGCGTTCGCCGGCCAGTTCGTTGGTCACCGAAGTGACGCGCGAACCGCGCAGGCCGATACAGGTTCCGATCGGGTCAATACGGGGATCGTGCGAGACCACGGCGATCTTGGCGCGCAGACCGGGGTCGCGGGCGGCCGCCTTGATCTCGAGCAGGCCTTCCTCGATTTCCGGCACTTCCAGTTCGAACAGCTTCATGATGAATTCGGGCGCGGTGCGCGACAGCACCACTTGCGGGCCGCGGGCGCCGCGATCGATGCGCAGCAGGTAGGCGCGTACGCGGTCGCCGACGCGCAGGTTTTCGCGCGGGATCATCTGGTCGCGGTGCAGGAAACCCTCGACGCGGCCGGACTCGATGATGGCGTTGCCGCGGTCGATGCGCTTCACCACGCCGTTGACGAGATGCTCCTTGCGGTCGAGGAAGTCGCTGATGATCTGCTCGCGCTCGGCGTCCCGGATCTTCTGCAGAATGACCTGCTTGGCAGCCTGGGCGCCGATGCGGCCGAACTCGACATTCTCCAGCGGCTCTTCGATGTAGTCGCCGATTTCGATGTCGGGAATCTTGTCCTGGGCATCGATCAGCAGGATCTGGTAGCCCTCGGATTCCAGATCGGCTTCGGATACGACCTGCCAGCGGCGGAAGGATTCGTACTCACCGGTTTCGCGGTCGATCGATACGCGCACGTCGGCCTCTTCCTTGAAGCGTTTCTTGGTGGCGGAGGCGAGCGCCTGCTCCAGCGCTTCGAACACCACATCCTGGTCCACGTTCTTTTCGCGTGCCAGCGCGTCGGCCAGCATCAACAATTCACGGCTCATCATTTCCTCCAGCCTTGCCTAAACCATGGGTTTCAGGCGGGCAGCGTCCACATTCCTTAAATCAACTGACACTTCCGTGCCATCGACGATCAATTTCACTGCATTCTCTTCCAGACCAACCAACTGACCGATCAGGCGCCGGCGGTTGTCCATCGGCACGCGCAATTTGAGCGTGACCTGTTCGCCGGCGAAACGAATATAGTCCTGCGGCTTGACCAGCGGCCGGTCGAGACCGGGCGAAGATACTTCCAGCCTGTCGTAATCGATGTTCTCGACGGTAAACAGGTGGCTCAGGTGATTGCTCACCGTGACGCAGTCCTCAATCGTGATGCCGTCCGGTTTGTCGATGAATATCCGGATCAACCCGCGCCCGGCGCGTTCAAGCATGACCAACTCGTAACCGAGTTCGGCAAGCACAGGCTCCAGGCGGGCAGACAAATCCATCATCGAAATCCATTGTTGCTTGGTGCGGGCACAAATAAAAAATGGGCGAACCGCCCATTGCCAACACCATTACATAAATAATCAAGCGCCGAAATTGTACCACTCGGCCCGGCAGACTGAAAGGGAGGATGGTGCCCGGAACCGGAATCGAACCGGTACGCCATCGCTGGCGAGGGATTTTAAGTCCCTTGTGTCTACCAATTTCACCATCCGGGCAATGCGGACAGTTGATCCATAATCTGGAGGCGCGAGCCGGAGTCGAACCGACCTACACGGATTTGCAATCCGGTGCATAACCGCTTTGCTATCGCGCCGTCGCGGTAAACCACTGAAACAAAAAGGGGAAAACGTCCGGACTACGCCATCTGTTTTCCCCGGAATTCTGGAGCGGGAAAGGAGGTTCGAACTCCCGACCTCAACCTTGGCAAGGTTGCGCTCTACCAGCTGAGCTATTCCCGCGTTGAAGGCTGCGCATTATGGAGATTTCGTTTTTTTCTGTCAACACCTCACGATGAAGATTTTTGCAGGGCACGCGCAGCCATCACTAGATAATATGCCATCGACACGAGGGTGAGGAGCGCGGCGACCCAGATCAGCAGCGTGCCGATGGTCGCGATAGGCAGGCCGGCGACCGGGCTGAAATACAGCAGCAGCACGATGGCGATCATCTGTGCCGTGGTTTTCAGCTTGCCGACGAAAGATACGGTGACGCTGGCCGACTTGCCGGCTTTGGCCATCCACTCGCGCAAGGCGGAAATGGTGATTTCGCGGCCAATGATGATGAGCGCGATCAGCGGCGCCACACGGCCGAGATCGATCAGCACGATCAATGCGGCGGCGACCATCAGCTTGTCGGCCACCGGGTCGAGAAATGCGCCGAAGGCCGAAGTCTGGCCGAGGGCTCGCGCCAGATAGCCGTCGAGCCAGTCGGTCAGCGCTGCTACGCCGAAAAAAGCCGCAGCAAACAGATTGGCTTCAAGCGGCGTGACCCAGCCGTCGGGCAGATAGAACACGCCCACCATCAGTGGAATGAAGAGGATGCGCAGCCAGGTGAGCAGGTTGGGGAGGTTGAGCGGCATCGGTTCAGTGGAGGGCGTTGTAGATGGTTTCCGCCAATTCTCGACTGATACCGCTCACCGTGGCAAGCGCGTCGACGCCGGCATCGCGCACGCCCTGCAGGCCGCCGAAGTGTTCGAGCAGCTGTTTGCGGCGTTTGGGACCGATGCCGGCGATGTCTTCCAGGGTCGATTGCACGCGCGCCTTGCCACGTTTGACGCGGTGGCCGGTGATGGCGAAGCGGTGCGCCTCATCGCGCACCTGCTGGATCAGGTGGAAGCCGGGATGGTCCTTTGCCAATTTCAATTCGCGGCCATCGGCGAAGATCAGCGTTTCCAGGCCGGGTTTGCGCGCCTCGCCCTTGGCTACGCCGAGTAGCAACACCTCACCGAGGCCGAGTTCAGCCATCGCTTCGACTGCGCTCGAAATCTGGCCCTTGCCGCCGTCGATCAGCAGCAGGTCGGGCAGCACACCGTTTTCCTCCACGCTTTTGTGGAAGCGCTTGGTCAGCGCAGCATGCATCGCCGCGTAGTCGTCGCCGGGGGTGATGCCGCTGATGTTGTAGCGACGATAGTCGGATTTCTTCAGGTCGTCGCCTTCATAAACGACACAGGATGCGACGGTTGCTTCGCCCATGGTGTGCGAGATGTCGAAACACTCGATGCGATTGAGCGCCGGCAGGTCGAGCGTCTCGCGCAGCGCGGCCAGCCGCTGCGACTGGTTGGCGCGCTCGGCGCTACGGCGCTCGGCGGACAGGCGCGCGTTGGCCTGCGCCATGGTGAGCCAGACTTTTCGTTCGCCGGTGACGCGGTGCAGGAGGGTAACTTTTTTGCCAGCCTGTTCGGTCAGCAGGGCTTCCAGCGCATCGGTCTCGATCGCCTCGCTGACCAGGATGCGCGCTGGAATCGCGTGGTCGAGGTAGTGCTGGGTGATGAAGGCGTCCAGTGCCTCGGCCAGGGTTGCGCCTTCGCCGTGCTGCGGAAAGAAACTGCGGTCGCCCAGGTGGCGACCGCCGCGGATCATGGTCAGGTTGACCGCGATCACGCCCGCAACTTCGGCTACTGCCGCCACGTCGGCATCAGCCTCGCTGCCGGTGGTATCGACAAACTGTTTTTCGCGCACCGTCGCCAGCATGCGCAGGCGGTCACGCAGGAAGGCGGCGGTCTCGAAATCGAGTGCGGCGGCGGCGGCGTTCATCTGCTCGGTGATCAGTTCGGTCAGCGCGCTGGCCTCACCGTGCAGCAACTGGGCGGCCGCGCTGACGTCGCGCGCGTAGGTTTCCGGTGTGATGCGTTTGACGCAGGGCGCGGTGCAACGCTTGATCTGGTGCAGCAGGCAGGGGCGCGAACGGTTGGCGAACACCGTGTCCTCGCAGGTGCGCAGCTGGAACACCTTTTGTAGCAGCTGGATGCTTTCGCGCACCGCGTAGGCATTGGGGTAGGGGCCGAACGCCTGGTCGTTTTTTTTCGGCGTGCCGCGGAAATAGGCCAGACGCGGAAAGCTGTGCCCGGTCAGCAGCAGGTAGGGGTAGGACTTGTCGTCGCGGAACAGGATGTTGAAGCGCGGCTTGAGACCCTTGATCAGGTTGTTTTCCAGAAGCAGCGCCTCAGCCTCGGTACGCGTCACCGTGGTATCGATGTGATCGACGCTCTTCAGCATCAGCCGGATGCGCGGGCTCTGATCGGTTTTCTGGAAATAGCTGGTGACGCGCTTCTTCAGGTCCTTGGCCTTGCCGACGTAGAGCACGGCGCCGGCCGCGTCGATCATGCGGTAGACGCCAGGCAGGGTGGGCAGCGAGGCGAGAAAATCCTTGTCGACGCTCAAACTCAAATACCAGTTATCCGTGAATACCCTGAAGGGCATAAAGGACGCGAAGGGACGCGAAGAAAATCTTCAAGGTCTTACTTCGCGCTTCTTCGCGTCCTTCGCGGACAAAGAATCATTCCTCATCCAGCAACTTGCCGGCAATGGCCCAGTTCTCGTCCGGAAGTTCCTCGAACGCGATGTAGGTGTACGACGCCGGCTTGCCCGCGTGGCGCTCCAGCGTGGCGGTGATTTCCTCAGCGACTTTCTGTTTCTGTTCGCGGGTCAGTGTGCCGGCGAGCTTGATGGTGACGACGGGCATGGTCACTCCTTCGCTTGGATCAGGGTAAATACCGCCGCGAACATCTCGGGGGTGAGGCGGCGCGTCTGGGTATTGTAGCGGGAGCAGTGGTAACTGCTGACCAGGCGCCGGCCGTCGGACAGGCGGTAGTCGCTGGCGTGGGCGAAGGGATAGTCCTTGAGCTTGAGGCCCTGTGCGCGCAGGACGGCCTGATGTGCGATCTGGCCCAATGCCAGGATGCAGGCATGCGCGGGCAGGGCATCCAGTTCGGTAGCCAGGAAGCGGTTGCATTCACGAATCTCACCCGGCTCTGGCTTGTTGGCCGGCGGCAGGCACTTCACTGCATTGGTGATACGACAGCTGCTAAGTACGAGGCCGTCGTCGACCGAGATTGATTCCGGTGCGCTGGCGTAGCCGAAACGATGCAGGGTTTCGTACAGCAGTATGCCGGCATAGTCGCCGGTGAATGGGCGACCGCTGCGGTTGGCGCCATGCATGCCGGGGGCGAGGCCGACGATCAGCAGGCTCGGTGCCGGGTCGCCGAAAGCAGGCACCGGGCGTGCATGGTAGTCGGGATGGCGGATGCGCACCTCGTCCAGGAAAGTGGCGAGGCGCGGGCAGGCGCGGCAGTCAGGGTCGAAGTCCATTGCGAAACCAGTCAAAACATCCAGGAATCAGGGCGCTTATTGTAGGGCGTGTGGGCTGTTCAGGCGTTGGGCGAATGGGGTGTGAAGATGCCGCGAACTAACGGCTGCGCTGTTGGTACTTCGGGCTGCAGGGTGATATGGCGGATGCCGTGGCGCGTGTCCAGGGCCTGACGCGCGGCGGCGAGGATGCCCGGCCAGTCGGCGAGGTTACTGATTTCCAGGTGGGCCGACAGGGCGATGGTGCCGGATGACAATGTCCATACGTGCAGGTCGTGCACCCTCAGCACGCCGTCAAGCTTTGCCAGGTCGTGGCCGACAGCATCGAGCCGGACATTGAGTGGTACGCCTTCCATCAGCACATGAATGACTTCGCGCAGCAGCCGCAGCGCCGACACCAGAATCAGCGCCGCCACGAGTAGCGACAGCAGCGGGTCGATCGGGGTCCAGCCGGTGGTGACGATGACGATGCCGGCGGTGATCGCCGCCACCGAACCGAGCGCGTCGCCCAACACATGCAGCAGGGCGGCGCGTGTGTTAAGCGTCTGCTCGCCGCGATGCAGGATCCAGGCGACCATGAGGTTGATGGCGAGGCCGATGACGGCAACGCTAATGACGGTGCCGCCGGCAATGTCGCGCGGGGCGCCGATGCGCTCGATGGCTTCGCTCACGATGAAGCCGATCAGCACCAGCATCATGAGGCTGTTTAACAGTGCCGCCAGGACTTCGGCGCGCACCAGACCGTAGGAATGCAGCATGCTGGGCGGCCGTCGCGCCAGCCAGGCGGCAGCAGCGGCCAGACCCAATGCTGAACTGTCGGTGAGCATGTGGGCGGCGTCAGCCAGCAGTGCGAGCGAGCCTGACCACCAGCCGGCCACGGCCTCGACCGTGGCGAAGGACAGCGTCAACAGCAGGGCGACCAGCAGGGTGCCGTTTTGAGTTGTGTGATGGTGGGCGTGGTCTGCCCCGTGGCCGGACGCAGCGCTGTGATCGTGTTTATGCGCGGCCACAGTAATCGGTCGGGTCGGCCTGCAGGTTGAGGTCGGCGGAATCCTGTCCCAGCCCGGCGATATGGTGCAGCGCGTTGACATAGCGTGCTGATTCGCGCAACTGGAGCATCGTATGGGGGTGTGGATGCCCGTGCATGCGGGCAAGCCGCGCACGGGCAGGGGCAGGCCAGTCGACTTTCAGGTTTGCCAGCACCTCGTCGGCCAGATCGGGTCGATTGCAGACCAACGCCATGTCGCATCCGGCGGTGAGCGCAGCGGCCACCCGTTGGACGATGCCACCTGCTATGGCGGCACCTTCCATGCACAGGTCATCGCTGAAAATCGTGCCGTCGAATTCCAGCTGATGGCGCAGGAGCTTTTGCAGCCAGACTTTGGAAAAACCGGCTGGCTGCTGGTCGACTTGGGGGTAAATCACGTGTGCGGGCATGATCGCAGCAAGTCCCGCCTCAATCATCAGACGGAAAGGCATCAGGTCGGCAATGGCGATGCTTGCCAGTGTGCGGTCATCGACCGGGATGGCAACGTGCGAGTCTGCAACTACAAACCCGTGACCGGGGAAGTGCTTGCCACAGGCAGCCATGCCAGCGTCTTTCATGCCCAGCATCACGGCCTGTGCCAGCTGGAAAACGGCGTGGGGGTCGGCATGGAAGGAGCGGTCTCCGATGACTGATGAAGCGCCGTAATCCAGGTCGAGCACCGGCGCGAAGCTGAAATCGATACCGTGTGCACGCAGTTCGCTTGCCAGTACAAAGCCGGATTCGCGCGCGAGATGCTTGGCCTGTTGGGGGTGCGCGTTCCATATTTCACCAAAAATACGCATCGGTGGCAGGCGGGTAAAGCCATCCCGGAACCGCTGCACTCGTCCCCCCTCCTGGTCGACCCCGATCAGCAGGGGGGCGGATTTAAGGCCGTGAATTTCGTCAGCCAACGCAGCCAGCTGGGCCGGGTCGCGGTAATTGCGGGAAAACAGGATGACGCCGCCAACGAGTGGGTGGGAGAGGCGGCGGCGGTCATCGTCAGTCAATTCGGTGCCCGCCACATCGAGCATCAAGGGGCCAAGCGTCATGATGGGGCTTCCGGCTTGATTGTTGGGGGACTGGATCGTTCCAGCACGACAAACGCCAGCACGAGGTCGCCCTCGTCCGACAGCGAAACATGATGCGCCGTGACGCCGCGTACCGCTAGCCAGGCATCCAGTTCTGGCGCGCATTGCAGGAAGGGTTTTCCCTGCTCGTCGCGTAGCACGGCAATATTGCCCAGCGTAACGGGAGGGCGCAGCCCGGTTCCTGCGGCTTTGGCAAAGGCTTCTTTGACAGCGAAGCATTTGGCCAGAAAGCGTGCCGGGTTGCGGCTGGCGTTATAGCCCGCGTGCTCGGCCGGGGCGAGGATGCGATCGACATAAGGCTTGCCAAAGCGCGCGAGGCCGTTGCGAATGCGCTCGGCGTCGAGCAGGTCAGTGCCGATACCGTGGATCATGGCGACACTTTCACAGGTAAGCCAGCCGCCCGGATTTTGGCGGCGAAAGTTTCGAGCCAATCGGCGGGCAGCGCGCCCAGTCGGGGAGCCTGGGGCTGCATTGAAGGCCGCGCCAGGCCATACAGCAGTACTCCGCTTACCGGAATGTTCTGTAGCCGGATGCGCTGCACTGCCTTCAGGTAAGCCGCCTGTTCTGCGTTGGATGGCGGATTGCCGTCCAGTGTGAACACACAGGTTTGCAACCAGGTCGGACATAGGTGAGCTGCCGTGTCCAAACGCTCGAACTGTTTTTCTGGCGAGATGCGAGTCTGGTTGATGATGTGCATGCCGCCGGCCGTTGCGCTGTCGAATTTGAACCAGATTTCGCCATTCAGGCGTGCCATCTTCCGGAGGCCGTCACGCACACGCGGACGATCAGCGAAGCTGCCGTTGGTGATCAGCACCAGCTTGATTTTCCCGTTCAGATCGAAGTCGGCCATCACCTGACCGATCAATTCGATGACCTGCGGAAATGCCTTGGCGCTGGTCGGTTCGCCGTTACCCGACAACGCAATATCATTCAGTCGACGTGCACCTTCCGGAACGCGCCTTTGCATGAAATCGCCGTGGACGATATCGGCAAGCATCGTTCGGAGTTCGGCCTCAAGGTGTGCCAGATCAATTTCCGGGGCCGTCCCCCGCACCAGATCGGATACCTGGCAATATACGCACGCCCAGTTGCACGCGTTATTCGGGTTGAGGTTTATCCCCACTGATACGCCACCGGCGCGGCGAGACACGACGGGATAGACATACGTCATGTCTGCGCTATCGCGGTCGTGATCGATGGGGGTGAGCGGGCTGGTCCGAACCATCCGTGGATTTTCTCACCAAGTTGGGCCGGGCAACAAAAAAACGCCCGGGTGGGCGTTTCGAATACTGATTGGCGGGGCGGGGAGGTTCGCTCCCCGAGGCCGCCCGATTCAGGTTTTAGCTCAACGGGTTGCGCCCGTATCGCTGAAACCAGATTATCTGGCGGAGGCGGTGAGATTCGAACTCACGGATGGCTTGCACCATCGCCGGTTTTCAAGACCGGTGCCTTAAACCGCTCGGCCACACCTCCACGGCGCGCATTGTAGCGGTTGCGGCCAGATTTGTGCGGCTGGGGGCGGGTCATCTGGTGGCAGGGGGGTAAGGGCAAGCCATTAAAGTGAGGCTCAGCCAGCTTGATCAGATTTCACGCTCATCGGGGCACTGGCGCAAATGGCGCTGTTCAGCGAATATACACGGCATGCCGAACCAGACATCACGATCTGATTGAAATGCTAACCCTGCTTACTCGTCGCCTGACGGGCGTTTCGGGCTCACCGTTTGTTTCAGTCAAAGCCACCGAAAAGTGGCTGAAGAGCCTGCCCTCGGAAACAGACTACGATGCCCATCATGCCCTGGTTGAAGGCTTGGAGCGCTTCAATGCCGAGAATGAGGCGGCCACGCTCAAGCGGATGCAGTCTCTCATCCTGATTGAAGAAGCCGGACTGCCCCTGCAGAACCGCATCGTTAATCAATATGTGCGCAATCAGGCTTCATTTCGCCAGGCGCGCCAAACTCTGTGGCGTGAATCCCGAAGTTTCTGGTCATTGCTGGCAGATGCCTGGCTCGCAATGCTTAAACAGGCTTATCGCACTGCCGACAGCGCGGAACTCAGACCGCGTGCAGCAGAAATCGCCATACGGGCACTTCGTTATGCGGGGTTGGCCATGCGATGGGATTTTCATCAGGTCCGTAGCCCGTCAGGATCGGCCTGGCGGCGCGTTCACAAGATATACCGGTTGGTTGAGAACGATGGGTATTCTGTGAAGGAAGTGCCGGTCGATGGCCACCTCAGCCACTGCGCTCGCGAATATTCATTGATTGTCATGATGGGGCTGGTGTCTCCACTGGGTTATCGCCCCGAGCAAATCGAATCCATTGCGCATCTTCTCGAGGGGTATTCATCTTTGCCTTTGCCGGCAGCCGTGCCGCGACGTTATACCCACACGCACGTGGTTGATCTTTCCCTGGCTGAAGGGGCGAGCGTGATCGATTCAACGCTGGTGCAAGGCAGTCGCCTGCGTTATCTCGCCCTGCAGTCAATGGTCGATTATCTGAAGTCGCTTGATCAATCGACTGCAGACGCGGCAGCTGTCAGTCTCGGTCGACAGGTGGCCAGTCTGATCGAGCGGGGCGGCATCCGGCGTAATCGTCCCCGTACACAGTGCATTGGAAGTGCCTGGGTGACTGGGGGGGTGGATAACATTCTGGCTGTGCTGGCGCATCCGGATGCCTCCGATGACCGATTGTCACTTGAGCCATGGATGCTTCGCGACGAGAGCGTCGAGGGCATGGGGCTGATTCCACCCGAGTCCAAGCAGCTGCCATATGGCAGTTTATTGGCGGTCACGCTGAGTCCGGCAGAAGGTGTTTGGCAATTGCTGGCAGCGCGCTGGAACCGCAAGGAGAACGGTCAGAATCTGGTGGGCGCCGAGTGTTTGTCCCGTCATCCCAAACGGGTGGAAATCTATTCAGAAAACGAGTCGGGTGAGGCACAGAACAGGGTCTGGGCGGCATTTTTGCCGATGGCTCATGCAGAATACGGCACGAGCAACCTGCTTTTACCGAAAACGCATTATTGCCTGGGGGCCTCAGTGACGTTGCGCGATGGCGACGTGATTTATCGTCTGTGCCTGGGCGAGGTGTATGAGACCCACGAAAACTGGCTGCGTGTCGGGATGGATGTGGTCGAACGGAGGCTTCTGACGGCGCCCGTATGAAGCGCTCCCGTCAGATTGGCTAAACGGACATTTAGCGGCTGCGAATGTCGCCGAAGTGAAAATCGAATGAACCGGCTCGCCGGTCGCTGAAGTACTGTTTCAATGTGGCATGTACGGTGCGGAAGGCAATATCGTCCCAGGGAATCTCGGCTTCGGTGAACAGTTTTGCTTCAAGCGACTCGATGCCGGGCTGAAAGTCCAGGTCAAGCAGGCGGGCGCGGAACATGAAATACACCTGATTGATGTGCGGGAGGTTGAACAGCGTGTACAGGCCTCCGATCTCGATACGTGCCCCGGCTTCTTCCCAGGTTTCGCGGGCCGCACCTTCAAGCGTGGTTTCACCGTTTTCCATGAATCCGGCGGGCAGGGTCCACAGGCCGTACTTGGGCTCGATGGCGCGACGGCACAGCAGTACCTTGTCTTCCCACTCCGGAATGCAACCGACCACCATTTTGGGATTCTGGTAGTGGATCGTGCCGCAGTCAGGGCAGATGTGGCGTGGCAAATGATCGCCATCAGGCACGCGTATTACCACGGTGCTGCCGCATTCGCTGCAAAAATTCATGCTGCATCCATTTCGATTCCCAGTGTGGGCACGGTAACAAAATCTCCCCACATCAAGCAAGGGCGGAACTGGAATGCGTGTGCGCGAGCGATTATCATTCGAAATCCTCCCGTTGTTTTGATCGACCATGCGTCCCTCCCATATAGAAATCATTCTCGACCGTGAATTTGAAAGCGCTGCCGATGGCCACCATACGCCGGTCATGCTGTGGGGGCCGCCGGGCGTAGGCAAGTCGCAGATCGTTGCCAAGATCGCGCAGCAACGCAGCGTGCCACTGATCGACATCCGTCTGTCGCAAATGGAGCCGACCGATCTGCGCGGCATCCCCTTTCGAAACGGCCAATTGGTCGAATGGTCGATTCCGTCTGTGCTGCCCGATGCCGAGCGCCACGGCCCGGCTGGCATCCTGTTTCTGGATGAGATCACTTCGGCGCCGCCGAGCGTATCGGCCGCCGCTTATCAACTGATCCTGGATCGCCGGCTTGGCGAGTACAAAGTGCCTGACGACTGGGTGATTTTTGCAGCGGGCAACCGCCAGGGCGACCGGGGGGTGACCTATGCGATGCCGGCACCGCTGGCCAATCGCTTTACCCACTATGAGGTTGAGGTCAATCTGGACGATTGGGTGGACTGGGCGAACAGCGAGGAGATCGATCCGCGCGTGATCGCTTTTCTGCGTTTTCGCCCCGATCTCTTGTTCAGCTTCGACCCCGCGCACACGCCGATTGCCTTCCCCAGTCCGCGTTCATGGGAATATGCCCATCGTGCGTTACAGAAATTCGACCAGACCGATCTGCTGGCCGATGCGTTGGTGGCCTGCGTGGGCCAGTCGGCCGGGCTGGAGCTGAAAACCTTTGTCGACAACATGGCGCAGATGCCCGACATCGACGCCATCATCGCCGGCAAAGTAGCTGAGGTGCCGGAAGGGATCGATCTTCAGTATGGCGTGGCCGCTGCACTGGTGCGTAAAGCCATGCAGGCAGCCGATAATGGCGATCCAGCTATGGTCTACAGCAACATCCTCAAATATGCACAGCGGTTTCCACAGCGTGAAATGGGTGTGATGCTGGTGTCCGATCTGCACCGTGCGGTGGGTCGCCCGCTGTTCGCCGTGCCAGCATTTGCCGAGTGGGCCAACAGCATTACCGATCTCGTTCTATACGAGCATTAATCGATTTATGGCCGACCAGCCTGACGCCGCACTGCAGCCGATTCTGACCAAACTCGCCGCAGCGCGTACCCGCCTCATCATGGAGCGCCCCTTTCTCGGCGCACTGGTGATGCACCTGCCGTTGAAGCCCGGCGGCGACTGGTGCACCACCACCGGCACCGACGCGCAGGCCTTCTATTTCAATCCAAAATTCGTCGAAAATCTCTCGCTGGCGCAGACGCAGTTCGTGCTGGCGCACGAAGCGATGCATTGCGCGATGGGGCATCCCCACCGCCGCAACCATCGGGTGAAACGACGCTGGGACGTGGCCTGTGATCACGCGGTCAACCTGATCCTGATCGAGGAAGGCCTGAAGCCCCCGTTGCATGGCATTCTTGCCGACCAGAACTTCATGACGCTGTCTGCCGAGGAAATCTACCCGCTGATTCCCGAGGACACTCCGGAAGAGTCCTTCGACCAGCACCTGTTCGACAATGACAATGAATCGGGTGCCAGCCCCGACGAGAACGAGCGCCAGGACGATCCGGATGCCGGCGACTCGGGCGGCCAGGGCAAGGAAGGCCAGAGCCAGGCCGAGGAGCAGCAGGGCAGCGGCAGCCAGGCTTCGCAAAAGCCGAACGAACTGTCGCCCAGCGAGCGCGAGGAACTCGCCGAACAATGGAAGAACCGTCTTGCTGCCGCGGCGCAGGCCGCGCGCCAAGCCGGCAAGCTGTCGCAGTCGATGATGCGCTGGGTCGACAGCCTGCTGGCACCCAGCCTGCCGTGGCGTGCGTTGCTGGCGCGGTTCTTCGCAGTCAACCAGCGTGACGATTATTCGTGGCGCCGCCCGTCGCGGCGCGAAGGCGATGCGCTGCTGCCGCGCCTGTCGAGCGAGGGCATCGAGGTGGTGGCGGCAATCGATACCAGCGGCTCGATCAGCGACGACGAACTGCGCGAATTCGTCACCGAACTTGATGCATTGAAAGGCCAGGTGCGCGCCCGGGTCACCCTGCTGGCCTGCGACAACCACGTTGCCGAAGCAGCGCCATGGGAGTTCGAGCCGTGGGATGCCATGCAGCTGCCGGCCGAGATATCGGGCGGTGGCGGCACCGATTTCCGCCCGGTGTTCGACTGGGTCGAACATGAAAACCGCAGCCCCAATATGCTGGTGTATTTCACCGATGCCGAGGGCGACTTCCCCAAGGTGCCGCCGAATTATCCGGTGATCTGGCTGGTCAAGGGCAAGGGTGCGGTGCCTTGGGGCGAGCGGGTACAGCTAAATTGAGCACAATGGATCAATTCAAATCGACGCCCACCCATCCCAGCAGGGTGCGTGGTTTCTTATTCGAGCAACTCGACATCCGCGGGGCCTGGGTGCAGCTGGGCGATGCCTGGGGGGCGATGACGGCGGGGCGCGATTATCCCGACCCGGCTGCCGAACTTCTGGGGCAGTTGGCCGTTGTTACCACATTGATTACCGCCAATCTCAAACAGCCGGGGCGGCTTACATTCCAGTTGCGGGGAGAAGGCGCCGTTTCATTGCTGGTGATGGATTGTGACGAGCAATTGCGATTGCGGGGCATGGTACGCACGGTTCCTGAACTTGCGGCGGGCAGCTTGCCGACTCTGCTTGGAGGGGGGGCGATGACCATGACGCTTGATGTTGCGGGCATGCGCCAGCCCTACCAGAGCCATGTGCCGCTTCAGGGCGAGACCCTGGCCGCGGTTTTCGAACACTATCTGGAGCAGTCCGAGCAGACGCCGACCCGCTTGTGGCTGGTAGCCAACCACGAAACTGCGGCAGGGCTTTTCCTGCAGGCGCTCCCAGGCGCAAGCCTGCGCGATGCCGATGGCTGGAACCGATTACAAATCCTGGCCGATACCGTTCAGGCGGATGAATTGCTTGGACTTGGTGCGATCAAGTTGATAGAGCGATTGTTTCCTGAAGAGGATGTGCGTGTGTATGACCCACGTCCCGTGAATTATCACTGCCCGTACGATCCAGCCAAAATTCATGCCATGCTGCGTAGCGTCGGAAAAACCGAATGCGAGAGCATCATTGCCGATCAGGGCGAAATTCGGGTGCATGACGAGATTTGCAATCATGAATATGTGCTGGATGGCGCTGCTGTTTCCGCCTTGTTTGCATAGCGGACTTGAAACATAGACCAGGCGGCTGTCTTTTATGGTTTTCGTTTTGATTTATAAAGAAAAATTTTTCAGTTTAATTGTTCGCTCCACATTTTGAAAGCGCTGGCGGGACAACAAGATACACGCGATTTGTTGTGATTTAGAGACACCCTGCGTCTGTAAAATCAATTTTTTAGTGGATTGTGGTTTTCTTTTGCCGATTTGCTAGAATCCGCGCGTCGGCTGGATCTCAAAAGTCCCGGACCGATTTATGGTGTGGGTTTTTATTTTCGTATAAAGGGAAATCAAATGAAATATTCCGTCCTCCTGGCTGCTCTGCTGGCTGTTTCCATGACCGCTTGCGGCCAAAAAGAAGAAGCTGCCGCGCCTGCTGGCGAAGCTGCTGTCCAAGCCGGCGAAGCTGCTGTCCAAGCTGGCGAAGCTGCTGTCCAAGCTGGCGAAGCTGCTGCTGATGCTGCTGACGCTGCTGCTCCCGCTGCTGACGCTGCCGCCGCCGCCGCTGGCGAAGCGGCAACTGCTGCTGGCGCCGCTGCTGACGCTGCTGCTCCTGCCCAGTAATTCCAGGGTAAGGAACGAGAAAACCGGCCTTCGGGCCGGTTTTTTTCCGCCTGCGTTTTTTGCTGAGTGACGCCCGTTATTTACCCAAAAATCCATCCAGCCGGGCAATGGCCTCAATCAGCCGTGTGAGCGGCTGGGTGTAGGCGATGCGCAGATAGCGTTGTGGCTGATGCTGGCCAAAATCAAGGCCAGGCGTCACGGCCACGCCGACTTGCTCCAGCAGGGCTTGCGCGAATTGGAAGCTGTCGCCGGTGTGCGCACTGCAATCGGCGTACACATAAAATGCCCCCTGTGGTTGCGTGGGTATGACGAAGCCGCGTTCGCGCAGCGCAGGCAGCAGATAATCGCGGCGGTCGCGCAGTTCGGCCTTGCGGATTTCGAGTTCAGCCAGTGTGGCGGGAGAGAACGCCGCCAGCGCCGCGTGCTGCGCCGGCGTGGGAGCCGCCAGAAACAGGTTTTGCGCCAGCCGCTCCAGATCGGCCATGGCCCAGTCCGGCGCGACGAGCCAGCCTAGTCGCCAGCCCGTCATCTGGAAGTATTTGGAAAAGCTGTTGATGACGAATACATCATTCCAGCGCGCGGCGCTGTGTTCGCTACCATCGTAGGTGAGTGCCAGATAGATCTCATCGACAATCAGGGCTACGCCGCGTGTGGCGCACCACGCATGGATGCGTGCCAGTTCATGTGCCTCGATCACGGTGCCGGTTGGATTGGAAGGGCTGGCGATCAGCACGGCGCGGGTGGCAGGGCTGGCGTAACGCTCGATCAACTCCAGCGTGAGTTGGAAGCCGCTGGCGGCGTTGACCGGCACGCTGACTGCGCGGGCCTCGCAGAAACGTACAAAATGCCGGTTGCAGGGGTAACCGGGATCGGCCACCAAGACTTCATCATCAGGGCCGGCTAACAGGCCCAGTGCCAGCAGTAGCGCGCCCGATGCGCCGGGCGTGACAATGACGCGTCTGGGCTCGACCGTGGCTTGCCAGCGTGTTGTATAAAAAACGGCAATGGCTTCACGCAGGGCTGGCAGGCCAAGCGCGCTGGTGTAATGCGTGTGGCCGGCACGCAACGCGGCAACGCCGGCCTCGACGATGGGCGCAGGTGAGGCGAAATCGGGTTCGCCGATTTCGAGATGGATGATGTCGCGTCCGGCAGCTTCCAGCGTCTGCGCACGCGCCAGGATATCCATCACATGGAACGGCGCGATGCCGGCCATTCGGGCTGCAGTGTATGGCTTAAGCGTGCGCATGGGCTTTTAGTCGCCCCAACGGGTGCTGACGATAGAACCGCTGCAGCTGCCTGTAAACGGCGGGATACTCCATGTGGAGAATATGGGGTGTCTCGAAGAACACTTCGGTCAGCACGGCAAAGAACTCCGCAGGGTTGGCGGTCGCGTAGGGGTCGATGGCTGTGTCCTCACCTGCATCGACACGTCTGCACAAGTTCTCATAGGCTGAATTGAAGTCGTGTGCCCAACTGGCAGCATCCATGTCGCGATGAAGTGGCGGAAACCCGTTTGCGTCACCGTTCAGCATGTCGAGCTTGTGGGAAAACTCATGCAGCACGACGTTAAAGCCATCAGCCTTACCGCTTGCGACTACATCTGCAATCGACAGCACCAGGGGACCGCCATGCCATGACTCGCCTGTCAGGATATCGCGCGAGTGATGCACGACGCCGGCTTCGTCCATTTCCTCGTGCTGACGCAGAAACTCATCGGGATAGAGGATGATTTCGCTCCAGCCGTGGTAGCTGTCTTCGGAAAGATTGAGCGTCAACAGGCAGGCCTGCAGGGCAATGAGGTGCTGGATGGTTTCATTGACATCGGCACCACCGGCAGCAGAAAACGCTTTGTCATGGATCAGCAGACTCGCCTGTTCCCTGAGCCGTGCCTGTTCTTCGGGCGAGAGTCCTTGCAGGATGGGCAGATCGGCAACAGTTGTTGTAAACGCGGCATGTGGGATGAGGTGTCGTTCGAGAATGCGTTTACGACGCCAGCGGTGGAACCAGTTCATGTCGGAATCATTCGTCGGTGTCGAGCAGACGCGTACTGGTTAGCTCGGGATGTTCGAGCTCGACCCGCTCGATCTGCTGGAAGCGGCGGCTGATCTTGTCGCTGGATATGCGCACCTCGCCCACATCCTTGCTGGCCTGCTCGATGTGGCTGGCGAGTTTTTTCATGCGATCGTCGAAGCGCGCGAAATCCTTCGCCAGCTTGCCGAGTTCGTCCTTGATCACGTGCGCCATGCGTCGCGTTTCGGAATCGCGGATCACTGCGCGAGCGGTGTTCAGCACGGCCATTAGCGTGGTGGGCGAGGTGAGCCAGACGCGCTTCTTCTGCGCGTGCTCGACGAGATCCGGGTGGTAAGCGTGGATTTCCGCGAACACGGCTTCGGCTGGCAGGAACATCACTGCGCCGTCCGAGGTTTCGCCTGCGACGATGTATTTGGCGGCGATGTCATCGACGTGTTTTTTGACGTCGGCTTTGAACTGCCGCTTGGCCGCATCGCGCTCGGCCGCCGGCAGGCTGTCGTCGAACATGCGGCTGTAGTTTTCCAGCGGGAACTTGGAATCGACGCACACGGTGCCGGTCGGCTCAGGCAGGATCAGCACGCAGTCGGCGCGCGCGCCGCTTTTCAGGGTGTGCTGGAAGGCGTAGGCATCGGGCGGCAGGCTGTTCCGCACTAGGGCTTCCAGCTGAACCTCGCCGAATGCGCCGCGCGAGCGCTTGTCGCCCAATATCTCCTGCAGCGACACGACGTTGGACGCCAGTCCCTCGATCTTCTTCTGTGCCTCGTCGATCACCGCCAGCCGAGACATCACCGAGGTAAAGGTCTCGTTGGTTTTTTTGAAGCCTTCGTCGAGCCGCTCGGCGACCTTGCCGGAGATTTCGTTGAGCCGGCCATCGACTGTTTGCGACAGCTGCTGTACGCGCTCGTTGAAGTGGGTGGTCATGCCTTTCAGCGTGTCCTGTAGCAGGCTCT
Source organism: Thiobacillus denitrificans (assembly GCA_002424845.1). Classification (GTDB taxonomy): domain Bacteria; phylum Pseudomonadota; class Gammaproteobacteria; order Burkholderiales; family Thiobacillaceae; genus Thiobacillus; species Thiobacillus denitrificans_F. Next base: position 30,155 of record DILD01000028.1, read on the forward strand.
GCTCGGCGCGCCCCTGCTCGATCAGTTTTTCCAGCATGGCAGTCTGAAACTGGCCGAACTGGCCGGTGACGGTTTCGCGCGTTTCAGCCAGCCGTTCGGTCTGCGCGACCTGTAGAGCAGAGAGTTGGGCCTGCATACGGTCGGACTGCAGCGACAATCCTGCGTGCAAATCGGTCAGCACGGCACGGTGATGGGTTTCCATGTCCTGCACCAGCAGTGAGGGCAGCTTGGTTTGCTCCCGACGCAGCGCGCCGAGCCGTAGTAGCAGCAAGGCAACCAGAAGGATGAGGACGGCAAGGCCGGTGAGGAGGCCGATTTCGATGGAAGACATGGGTGGATTATACGGCGGTGTCTAAAAAGCTTGGCGCAGCACAGGCTGCCGTTCGTAGGGGAATATCGTTATGCTTGCGACGAAAAAGGGGGATAAGGTGAGGCTGTTCATCTGGGCTGTTTTTCTCGCGGTAACGGCGTTTATTGTCCAACATTACTGGCGCAAGCTGGCGTTGCAACACCGGCTGGACGCGATCCGTGCGTTTCCTTTCCCGCAATCAGTGAGAATGAAATTCCGTGATGTGCGCCCCGATCTGGATTCGGCGCAGGAGCAGCGGGTATTCGAGGGCTTGCGCGACTATTTCACTATGTGCGCGCAAGCGCAGGGACGCTTTGTTTCGATGCCGTCGCAGGTTGCGGACGATGCCTGGCATGCGTTTATCCTGCACACGCGCTACTACCAGGATTTCTGCAACAAGGCGTTCGGTCGTTTTCTACATCACACTCCCGCCGAGGCCATGAGTTCACAGACACAGGCGACCGAAGGTATCCGGCGCGCCTGGCGGCTGGCTTGTGCGCTGGAGAAAATCAACCCAAAGCAGCCGGAGCGGTTGCCGCGTTTATTTGCACTGGACGGTGCGCTGAATATCCTGAATGGCTTTCACTATGACACGCGATGCACGCCAGGGTCGGGAAGCTACTGTGCCAGCCATATCGGCTGTGGTTCGGGCTGTGGCGGTGGAAGTGTGTCGGGTAGTACGGATGGCAGTTGCGGGGGAGGCGGCTGCGGTGGGGGAGGCGATTAGGCCGGTTTCCCGGAAACGTGTGGAAGGGTCTTCGGGGCGTCGTATACATAAAAAACCCGGCTCACGCCGGGTTTGAATGTTGCAGGCTTACGCTGCCGTGCGGCTGGCGCGCTTGCGATCGTGTTCCTGTAGATGACGCTTGCGGATGCGGATCGACTTGGGCGTGATTTCCACCAGTTCGTCGTCGTCGATGAATTCGACTGCCGATTCCAGCGTCAGCTTGATCGGGGTGGTCAGGCGCACCGCTTCGTCGGTACCCGAGGAGCGCACGTTGGTGAGCTGTTTGCCCTTGATCGGGTTGACCACCAGATCGTTATCGCGGCTGTGGATGCCGATGATCATGCCTTCGTACAGTTTGTCGCCAGGTGAAACGAACATGCGGCCGCGGTCTTCCAGCTTCCACAGCGCGTAGGCCACGGCTTCGCCGTTGTCCTGCGACACCAGTACGCCGTTATGGCGGCCGGGCAGGTCGGCTTTCACCGGACCGTAGTCGTCGAACACGTGGCTCATCAGGCCGGTGCCGCGCGTCATGGTCATGAAGTCGGACTGGAAGCCGATCAGGCCGCGCGCGGGAATGTGGTATTCCAGCCGGGTGCGGCCGTGGCCGTCGGATTCCATGTTGGTCAGTTCGCCGCGACGGCGACCGATTTCTTCCATCACTGCGCCCTGGGTGTCGTCTTCCAGGTCGATGGTGAGGTTTTCATACGGCTCGCACTTCTCGCCATTGATTTCCTTGTACACCACGCGCGGTTTGCCAACAGCCAGCTCGAAGCCTTCGCGGCGCATGTTTTCCAGCAGGATGGTGAGGTGCAGTTCGCCGCGGCCGGAGACGCGGAACACGTCGGCATCGCCGGTTTCGTCGACGCGCAGCGCGACGTTGACCAGCAGTTCCTTTTGGAGACGGTCGCGGATCTGGCGGGTGGTGACGAATTTGCCCTCGGTACCGGCCAGCGGCGAGGCGTTGACCATGAAGTCCATGTTGAGCGTCGGTTCGTCGACCGGCAGCACGGGCAGGCCGACCGGATTCTCCTTGTCGCAGATGGTGACACCGATGCCGATGTCGTCCAGACCGGAAATGATGATGATGTCGCCGGCTTCGGCTTCCTCCACCGGCACGCGATCGAGTCCCTGGAAGCCGAGCACCTGGTTGATGCGGCCGGTGGCGACCTGATCTTCGTGGTTCATCACCACCACCGACATGCCGGGTTTGATGCGGCCATTGAGCACGCGGCCTACGCCGAGACGGCCGGTATAGGTCGAATAATCGAGCGCGGCGATCTGCAGTTGCAGCGGCGCGTCTGGCGAGCCGGGCGGAGTCGGCACGTGTGCGATCACGGTGTCGAACAGGGTCGTCATGTTGTCAGCCGAACCGCCTTGCGAGGGCGCATCCTTCAGATCAAGACAGGCCCAGCCATTGAGGCCCGACGCGTAGATGATGGGAAAGTCGAGTTGCTCATCGGTGGCGTGGAGTTTGTCGAACAGATCGAAGGTTTGATCGACGACCCAGTTCGGACGCGCACCGGGGCGATCCACCTTGTTGATCACAACAATCGGCTTCAAGCCGAGCGCCAGCGCCTTTTTGGTGACGAAACGCGTCTGCGGCATCGGGCCTTCAACCGCATCGACCAGCAGCACCACGCCATCGACCATGCCGAGCACGCGCTCGACCTCGCCGCCGAAGTCGGCGTGACCCGGGGTGTCGACGATGTTGATATGGTATTCGCCGTAAGTAATGGCGGTGTTTTTGGCGAGAATGGTGATGCCGCGTTCTTTTTCCAGATCGTTCGAGTCCATCACCCGCTCGTCAACCGCCTGGTTTTCGCGGAAGGTGCCGGACTGCTTGAGGAGCTGGTCGACCAGCGTGGTTTTGCCATGGTCGACGTGCGCGATGATGGCGATGTTGCGGAGCTTGCGGGACATGATGGAGGCCGGATTGCGGGAAACCCAGCATTATAACAGGGTTTTCTGACTATTTATTGTGCAAGGGGGTGTGCCGCCAATCGGGTGTCGATACGCGCAATTATCTGCTGATAACGCGTGCCGCCGATGGGGCCGAAACGGCGGTCGAATTCGGTTTGGGGCATGAATTCGGGAAGATCGCGAAAATCCGGCAGCAAGTCGGCATCTCGTTTTGCTGCGGCCAGATTTGCCTGTACGCGTGCAGCGGCTTTGCCGGTGGCGAGTTTGCCGAGTTGTACCCCGGCACGGTTGGCGGCCAGATCGGTAAAACTGAACCCCGATCCCTTGCTGGCATCTTCCTCTTCCTTGAGCAAACCGATGGCGCTGGCTAGACGGCTGCCACCATTGACGGCGATCGCCGCGGAAATGATGAAATGTTCGGCAAAGTCGCGACGGCCGTGAAGCGATAGCAGTACGCGAGGTGCACGGCGGATTGACTGGCTGTCTTCGTCCAGTAGTTTCGACAGGCTGATGCCGGAAAGATAGGCGGCAAGGGCAGTGAGTGCCGCACGGTTTTCCTCCTGGGCATGGTCTCCAAGTTGCTGTGCGCGGGCGAACAGCGGCGCAACAACCTGCACCAGTGGCACAGTGCTGCCGTGGGGGTGGGGTTTCAGCAGGGCGTCCAGCTGTCTGGCGTAGGCCAGCATCCGCTCCTGATCTTCTGATGAGATCAGCAATTCGGCACTCTTGCGTTCCAGTTGGGTGAGCAACTCCGGGTGCCAACGGTAATCCAGCGTCGCCTGATTCTCATCGAAATTGACTTGTGCAAAAGCATCGGCCAGCGTGGCATAGGTTTCATCGCGACGTAGCCAGCGATGAGCAAGGTGGGCCATGCCATCTGCAAGAACGCCCGGTAGCGGCATGCTGCCCAACTGTAGGCTGACGATGCGGATGCCGCCGGGAGCTTCGGCGACCTCGGCGGAAAGGTTGAGATGGCTGCCAAATGGGTTGGGTGGCATGGACAGGGTCGCGGTAAGCGTTGCTGTGCCGGGCGTGAGTTCTGCTGCGATGCCGCTGACCTGGTTCAATTCAACGGCGTAATTGAGCAGACGATTGAGTTCGAATTCGTCGAGCTGGATGCTGTGGATAACGTCAGGCGCCTGACGACGCGGGTCATGTTTCTGGAATAGCATTTTGACCCATGCCAGGTCGGTACGGCGGAATTCAGCGGGAGGTTCGATTGCCGGCGCATTGTCCAACATCAGCCACGGCAGCACGGTGAATGCAGCCAGCAACGAAACCAGAAGGCCCCAACCAATAAGCCGTTTCATTTCATTCCGGCTGGTTGCGCATAAAATCGGCGGTCTTGAAAAACGCAGCGCTCAATTCCTGCTGCATCGCGGAATCCACCCCCATGTCCTGCATGGCACGGATCATGCAGCCCATCCATTGATCCCGTTCGCTTTCCCCGATGACAAACGGCATATGACGGCGGCGCAGGAAAGGATGGCCAAAGCGGTCGACATATTCTTGCGGGCCGCCGGTCCAACCGGAAAGGAACCAGGCCAATTTGTTGCGCGATTCAGTCAGATCGGCCGGATGCAGCTTGCGAATGCCGTAGTAATCGGGGTCTTCATCCATCAGGTCGTAAAAGCGGTCAACAAGCTTGCGGATTATTTCGCCGCCACCAAGGCGTTCATAGTGGGTTTGCATGATCAGGCTTTCACGGGCTTTACGGTGGCTGATGCTGCCTTGGCCCGCCGCCTCGCCTCATCCGTGTCTGGACCGCTGGAAAGTGCCACTCCCATGCGGCGGCGAGGGAAGGCCTGTGGTTTTCCAAATAGCCGAAGATCAACACCGGGTATCCTCAAGGCATCTGCAACACCGTTAAAGGCAATTCCAGTGGCGTCCATTCCGCCATAGATTACGGCCGATGCCCCCGGCTCGCGCAAGCTGACATCGACAGGCAGGCCAAGGATGGCACGTGCGTGCAACTCGAATTCGTTTTGTCGTTGAGTGGCCATCGTTACCATTCCCGTGTCGTGGGGCCTCGGACTGACCTCGGAAAACCAAACCGTATCGCCTTTGACAAACAGTTCCACGCCGAAAATTCCACGTCCGCCAAGATTGCCCGTGACGGCAGCTGCAATTTCCTGAGCGCGGGCCCGTGCCGCAACGGACATTGATTGCGGTTGCCAGGATTCGACGTAATCGCCTTTTACCTGCACATGGCCTATCGGCTCACAAAAGTGGGTTTCGATCATGTCGTTTGAGCCGATGGCGCGCACGGTTAGCAGCGTGATTTCATAATCAAAGTCGATTACCCCCTCGACGATTACACGCCCCTTGTTTATCCGCCCACCGCTAGCTGCATCATCCCACGCAGCCTGCAACTGGCTGGCATGGTCTATCCGTGACTGACCCTTGCCCGATGATGACATCACTGGTTTGACGATTACGGGATAACCCAGTTTGTTCGCCGCATCGGTCATCTCGGACAAGCTGTCGGCAAACACATAGGGGGAGGTCGGCAGGCCAAGCGTTTCTGCTGCCAGCCTGCGGATGCCTTCGCGGTTCATGGTGAGATTGGCGGCACGCGCGGTCGGAATGACTTCCGCCAGGCCCGCCGCTTCGATTTCAAGCAGCACTTCGGTAGCGATGGCCTCGATTTCAGGCACCACCAACAGGGGCTTTTCTGTTTCGATCAGTGCGCGCAGAGCCGAACTGTCGCTCATGTCGGTTACATAGGCGCGGTGCGCCACCTGGTGCCCCGGGGCATTGGCATAGCGATCCACGGCAATGACCTCCACCCCCAGCCGTTGCAGGGCGATGATGACTTCCTTGCCGAGTTCGCCCGCGCCCAGCAGCATGACACGGGTGGCGGACGGGGAGAGCGGGGTGCCGAGACGCATGGCCGAATCCTGAACGATCGAAGAAGTAATTTTACAGTGGCTTTAGAGATGTTTTTCGATCGGTAGCGCCTGCAGGATACGCAGCAGGCTGCGCTGGATGAAGGTGGTTTCGGGTTCGTGTCGGATATGCGCTCGATCCCTTGATGGATGTCATGCCACTGCAAGCGGCTGTTCACTGGGGCTTCACCGGGCCTGATAACGAGCTGAGGCCGATAGCTGCGCTCGGGACGCATCGCATCCTCAGCCATTGCTGTCACTTGGCGCGCAAGTTCTGGTGAATGAATGACCAGCCCCATTTCGGTATTGAGCAGGGTTGAGCGCGGGTCGAAATTGAAGCTGCCGATGAACACGCGGATATCGTCCAGAACAAAGGTCTTTGCGTGCAGGCTGGCCTGAGACGAGCCGCTGCCAAGGTCGCGCAGGCGCCCACCGATGGGTTCGGCAACTGGTTTGAGCTCATACAGGCTGATGCCGGATTCCAGTAGCGGAATCCGGTAATTCGCGTAACCAGCGTGCACCACGGGCACATCACTTGCCGCATAGGAGTTGGTCAGAATATCGATTTGCACGCCTTGATGGCGCCAATAGCGAAAATAAGCCATGCCGAATGCGCCGGGGACAAAATAGGGGGACACGATGAGCAACCGTTGTCTGGGGTCTACCCACAGTCCGGCCAGTTGACCCAGTAGTAGCCTGGATGGGGATTTGTCCGGATTGCGCACCTTTTCCGGAGGGTCAGCAATGAGGTCGGCGTGCGCGATATGCCAGGGAATCTGTCCTGACAGCAGTTTTGGGATCGGGTCTGCCATCTCCAATGCCCGGCCGTATTCGCTGTCGAGTTGCTGTTTGCGGTGTTGTACGAGGAAGGCGGTTGCGCGGCTTAGGCGCGCGGCGCTGGCCGTGACCGGGAGCGCAGAGGCGGGTACTGCGGATTCGTTGTTCCAGTATTGGTCGAACGAACTCGAAAAATCGCCAACGATCGCGCCGGCTGCGATAACGTCGAGATCGAGGAAAGTGAGATCGTGGTGGGCGTCGAAATATTCGTCTCCGATGTTGCGGCCACCGGTGATTCCGACCTGATTGTCTGCGATGAAGGCCTTGTTGTGCATCCGGCGGTTGAGGCGAACCTTGTCACGCAGTGCTTGCCATCCCTTGACCAGCAGATTGGTACTGCGGGTGTGGAAGGGGTTAAACAAGCGTACTTCAATATTGGGGTGGGCATTTAACGTGACCAGGCGTAATTCTTTATTGGCGGTGTCGATATCGTCGATCAACAGGCGCACGCGAACGCCGCGTTCAGCAGCCGTAAGCAGCGCTTCAGCAACCAGCTTGCCTGTGGTGTCGTTGTGAAACAGGTAATACTGCACGTCTAGCGTGCGGGTGGCTCGCTGAGCCAGTGACAATCTGGCAGCGAGGGCGGCATGACCGCCGTGGAGCAGGTGAAAGCCGGATTTGCCTGATGGGATGCCCGTCGCGCGTTGCGCTTTGAGCGGCGTTTCGGCCTGGTTTGAGAGAGCGTATGAGCGGGGGCGTTCGGTATCGAGCCTGAGCGTGGATGCGCAGCCTGAAATTGCCAGAAGCCCTGTTAAAGCAAGGGCCGCGGCCAGGTTAGACGATATTCCCATCGAGACGTCGCCAGGCGAAATGAGGCCCGGGATCCGTTTTCCGGCCTGGCGCGATATCGCTGTGGCCGACCACGGCCTGGATCGGGTAGGCCTGTTTCAACAGGTTGATCAGCGTGTTCAGGGTTGTGTATTGTGAGTCGTTGAAAGGCAGGTCGTCGGCTCCCTCAAGTTCGATGCCAATGGAAAAATCATTGCAGCGATCGCGTTCCTGCCAACTCGATATACCTGCGTGCCATGCGCGCAACGTGCATGGCACGAACTGGATCAGGGTACCGTCGCGACGAATGAAGAAATGTGACGAAACCTTGAGGCCGCGAATACGCTGGTAATACGGGTGTGCATCCCAATCGAGCCGGTTGGTGAACAGGTCGATCACCGCATCACCCTCGAATACGCCTGGCGGCAGCGAAATGTTGTGGATGACGATGAGTTCGGGCGGCATGTCTTCCGGACGGGCATCGCAATTGGGCGATGGCACCTGCTGGGCGGCGGACAGCCAGCCAGGGGCATCGAAGACGTCGGGGCGGGGCGCTGAAATCGACATGAGGCAAGCTTACTCGACCTGCCTGAACTCTGGAAACATTGACCTTCAGGCCTTAGACTGCCGGCTTTTATTGATTTCACCGCTTTTCATCATGACGCCACTGGATGCGCAACAACTGCTGGACAATGCTGAGTGTGTTGCTTCTGCAGATACGGTGCAGGCGGCGATCAGCCGACTGGCGGGGGAAATTACCGATGCGCTGGCACAGGATTTCCCGTTGGTCCTTGCTGTAATGGGCGGCGCAGTCGTGTTTGCAGGGCAGCTTCTTACCCGGCTGAATTTTCCGCTGGAGTTCGATTATCTGCATGTGACGCGTTATCGTGGGGAGACACGCGGCGGTGAAATGGAGTGGCGTGTGCTTCCGGGACAAAATGTCGTGGGCCGTAACGTGCTGGTTCTGGACGACATTCTGGACCAGGGGGAGACGCTTGCAGCGATCCGCGACAAGCTTATGAACATGGGCGCAGCACGGGTATGGTCGGCGGTGCTGACCGACAAGGCGAATGGCCATGCCAAACCCATCCATGCCGATTTTTCCGGTCTCAGCGTGCCAGACCGTTTCGTTTTTGGCTGCGGGATGGATGCATATGGGCTGTGGCGAAATTTGCCGGCAATTTATGCGCTGAAACCGGAAGTCACATCAAAATAGGGAACATATGAGTATGCTGGGAATTATTGGAGGTACCGGGCTGACTCAGCTCGCCAATCTGGAAATTACTCATCGTCAGGTCGCGCGCACCCCTTATGGCGAACCTTCCGGCGCACTGGTTTTTGGACGTCTTTGTGGGCAAGAAGTCATTTTTCTCGCTCGTCATGGCAATGGCCACAACATTCCGCCGCATGAGGTGAACTACCGTGCCAACCTGTGGGCCCTGAAAGATCAGGGCGTTGACCGTGTCGTGTCGGTGGCCACTGTCGGAGGCATTCATCCTGGCTTGATTCCGGGCACCCTGGTCATCCCCGATCAAATCATCGACTACACACATAGCCGGGCCACCACTTTCTTTTCCAGTGGTGACAAACCCGTGACGCACCTGGATTTCACTTTTCCCTATTGCGCAGCCATGCGTGCCGCCCTGCTGCATGCGGCAGGGCGGGCCGGTATCAGTCTGCGCGACGGCGGGGTTTACGGAGCGGTTCAGGGTCCTCGCCTGGAGACGGCCGCAGAAATCAATCGTATGGAGCGCGATGGCGCCGACATGGTGGGCATGACCAGCATGCCGGAAGCTTATCTGGCACGCGAAATTGAAATTTGTTACGCGGCGGTGGGCGCGGTGGTGAACTACGCGGCCGGACGCGGCCTGTCGGCCGATGGGATCCAGATGGAAGAAATTCAGCTGGTTCTGGGTGAGACCATGTTGCAGGTTCGGCATTTGCTCGAGCAATTGGTAACAGGCGATGCCGCCGAACATCGCGGCACCTGAACTCCCGCAGTGAAACTTTACCGTGCATTGCAATCGCAGGGGTTTGGCTCACGCAAGGGGTGCATGGCGCGCGTGCGTGCTGGTGAGGTTGTGGTCAATGGAGTGCTCTGTGACAACCCGGAAGAAGACGTCGATCCATCCGACCTGGAATTGACTCTCGATGGCGTGGCATGGGTTTATCGCGAGAAAGCCTATGTGTTGATGCACAAACCAGCAGGTTACGAATGCTCACATCATCCCAGCCACCATCCCAGCGTGTTTTCCCTGCTGCCGCCGCCGCTGTTGCAGCGCGACGTGCAGTGCGTGGGGCGGCTCGATCAGGACACCACCGGCTTGCTGCTGTTTTCCGACGATGGCCAGTTCATCCATCGCATGATTTCGCCGAAAAAAGGCGTGGCCAAAGTGTATCGGGCGGTTTGCGCCGATCCGATGACGGACGCCATGCTGGACGCGCTGCGTGGTGGTGTTCAGCTGAACGACGAGCCTGCGCCGGTTGCCGCGCTGGCCTGTGAACAACTGGATGATCACACTTTGCGTTTGACCCTGGCTGAGGGCAAGTATCACCAGGTCAAGCGCATGATTGGTGCAACAGGAAATCGAGTAGAGCGCCTCCACCGCGAAATGATAGGCGGTTTTTCCTTGCCTGAAGACCTGATGCCGGGGAACTGGCGCTGGCTGGGGCCTGATGACCTGATGTATCTGGAGCAGGCATGGCCATCCGCGATGTCCTGAGAATGGGTGATCCGCGCTTGTTGGAGCCGGCGCGCCCGGTGGCGGATTTTGCTTCTCCCGAGTTGACGCAACTGATTGTCGATATGCATGACACCATGCGCGCCCTGAACGGGGCGGGGCTGGCTGCACCGCAAATCGGTGTCGGCCTGCAGGTGGTGATATTCGAGGTCAACGCCAATCCGCGTTATCCGGATGCTGAGAGCGTTCCGTTCACCGTGCTCATTAACCCGGTGCTGACTTCACTGTCCGATACCCTGGAAGAGGGCTGGGAGGGGTGTTTATCTGTACCTGGCATGCGAGGACTGGTGCCGCGCCATACAAACTTGCGCTATCAGGGTCTGGATGCGGCGGGCCGTGAAATTGATCGTAGCGTGAGTGGTTTCCATGCGCGAGTCGTGCAGCACGAAGTCGATCACCTGCGCGGTGTCCTGTATCCCATGCGGATTCGAGACCTGCGTTATTTCGGTTTTACCGAAACGCTATTCCCGGGACAAAACCTGCAGGACGATTGATGTCAACGCGTGTGGCTAGCTCAGCGCTTCGCGTATTTCGTCTTCCAATGCCTGTATGCCTTCGGGCGTTTGCATGGCATTCCCTTCAATCATAAAAGTGTCTTCGACCCGTTCTCCCAGGGTGTCGATTTTGGCCGCATAAACATACCTGTCATGCCGCATCAGGATTTCGGCTATCGCAAACAGCAGGCCGGCACGGTCAGCGCAGGTAATTGACAGAACGTGGCCGTGGCCTTGTGTATCAGGCTCCAGTCGGACTGTCGTAGGGTAGGGATGATGGCGCTGGTGGCGCGACAGGCGGCCGCGCGGCGCGTCCTGCATCGGGCGGGCCGGGTCGAGGTCACGTGCCAGCTCATGTTCCACGAAGCTCAGAAAATCGCGGTAATGAATGCCGCGATGGGCCAAGTCCATGACCTGATAGCTGTCGAGTGCGTACCCGTGCCGGGTGGTATGGATCTTGGCTTCGAGAATGGTGTACTGGATGCGGGCGAAGAATCCGCAGATACGGGCGAAGATGTCGGGCCGGTCAGGCGTGTAGACCAGAACCTGGATGCCATCGCCGGCCGGTGACAGGCGCGCACGCACAATCGCGTCCTGGCTGTTTGTGCGATGCCAGAGCATGCGCGCCTGCCAGGCCATGTCACGGGCATCGAAACGAATGAAGTAGCGGGTGTCAAGGTGCTGCCATAGCGCATCGGCCGCATCGGCAGGCAGGCCGTAAAGGGCAAGGTTGACACGCGCTTCGCTTTGTTTCGCGGCAATGTCGGCCAGCAAGTTGTCACCGCTCGTCAGCCGGGCATGGGTTGCATGGTAAAGGTCTTCCAGCAGCTTGCCTTTCCAGGCGTTCCAGACCTTGGGGCTGGTGCCCCGGATGTCGGCTACGGTCAGCAGGTACAGTGCCGCGAGGCGACGCGGGTCACCGGCTCGGGCAGCAAAGGAGGCGACCACATCAGGGTCGCTGATGTCTTCCTTTTGCGCCGTGCGGGACATCGCCAGGTGCATTCCGACCAGCCAGGCGACCAGGGCACTGTCCGTCTTGTCGAGTCCGTGTTGGTGGCAGAAGCGTTTCGCGTCCGCCATGCCCAGTTCGGAATGGTCTCCGCCGCGCCCCTTGGCGATATCGTGAAACAGTGCAGCCAGATAGAGTAATTCGGGCTTGTCGAATGCGGCGATCAGGCGGCTGGCGAGCGGGAATTCGTGGGCGAAGGCTGGCACGGTGAAGCGCCGCATGTTGCGCAGCACAGTGAGGATGTGCTCGTCCACCGTGTAGACATGGAACAGGTCGTGCTGCATTTGTCCGATGATTCGACCGAAAGCCGGAATGTACCGCCCGATCAGGCCGTAGCGGTGCATGGCGCGCATCGCCCGGGTTATGCCGGCCGGTTGGCGGAGCAGGGTCATGAACAGCGAGCGGTGTTCGGGTTTGGCCCGGAATGTTGCGTCGATGCGTGTGCAGCCGCGCCATAGCGCTCTCAACGTGGCCGGTTCGAATCCGGCAAGCTCCGGATGCTGGGCGTAGACAATAAAAGCACGCAACAGGGCATCAGGTTTGTGCTCGAACAGTTCGGGTTCCCGGGCCTCAAGCAGGCTGGCGCGTACCTGAAAATCCGCATCGATCGGTTGGGGGGGCGCGTTGACGGGAAACAGGCGTACCCGTAACGACTGGATCAGGATATCGTTGGCGCGCTGAATCAGTTTGGCTGCACGGTAATAACCCTGCATGAGACGCTCGCCCGGGCGCTTGTGCGCAGTCGCTGTCAGTCCCAGGCGCTCGGCGAGTTCGGTCTGGTAGTCGAAGGCGAGGCGATCTTCGCGTCGTCGGGCCAGCAAATGCAACTGAATCCGGAGTGTGGCCAGCGAGCGTTCCGCGCGTGCAATACGGCGCGCTTCGGCCATGGTCAGCAGGCCGAAGCGGGCAAGGCCTCTCCAGCCGTCCGTGATGCCGCAAGCCTGAGCCAGCCAGTGGATGGTATGCAGATCGCGCAGGCCGCCGGGACTGTCTTTCAGGTTGGGTTCCAGCTTGTAGGCACTATCGTCGAAACGCGCATGACGCGCTTGCTGCTCGGCAAGCTTGCCGTCGAAAAAATGCTGGGCATCGAAGCGTGCGTGAAAACCCTGTCTGAACTCGTCGAATAATTTTCCGGCGCCCCACACGAAGCGCGCTTCCAGCAGGTTGGTTTCCACCGTAATGTCGGCGTTGGCCTCGGTAATGCAGGCTTCAATGGTGCGCACGCTGTGACCGATTTCCAGGCCGATATCCCAGCAGGCTTGCACCCATTTTTCCAGTATGGCCTGCTGTTCGGGGGTGGGATCGTGCGGCAGTAGCAGCAATACATCAACATCCGAGCCGGGGAACAGTTCGCCGCGCCCGTATCCGCCAGCGGCAGCAAGGCAAAAGGTGGCTGGCAAGTTGAGCCGGGTTGAAATCTCGCCCAGCAGGCCATCAACCAGCGCGGCGTGGCGCGTCAGGTAGCGGGCGGCAGAGGGTTTTGCAAGATAGGCGGCGGCCAGCGCCGCACGGTTTGATTTAAGCCGCTCGCGAAGATCGGCGAACGGCGGGTTGCTCACGCGGCGTGGCGGATGCGATCGGGGACGGCCGGCGTGCCGGTCGAAACCGTGAGCACTTCGTAGCCGTTTTCAGTAACCAGCACCGTGTGTTCCCACTGTGCGGACAGGCTACGGTCCTTGGTGACGATGGTCCAACCGTCCGCCATCTGGCGGATGTCACGGCGGCCGGCGTTGATCATCGGCTCAATGGTGAACGTCATGCCCGGCTCCAGCACCAGACCGGTGCCCGCCTTGCCGTAATGCAAAACCTGTGGGTCTTCGTGAAAATTGAGGCCAATACCATGCCCGCAAAATTCACGCACCACGCTGTAGCCGTGGTTTTCGGCAAAACGCTGAATGGCGTGGCCAATGTCGCCCAGGCGGGCGCCCGGTTTGACATGGTCGATGCCGACCCACATTGCTTCGTAGGTCACCTGCATCAGGCGCTTGGCCTGGATCGAAGCCTCGCCTACCGAGAACATGCGGCTCGTGTCGCCGTGCCAGCCGTCCTTGATGACCGTGATGTCGAGGTTCACGATGTCGCCATTTTTCAGGACTTTGTCGCCAGGCACCCCGTGACAAACCTGGTTGTTGACCGAGGTGCAGATCGATTTGGGGTACGGCGTGTGACCGCCCGGCGCGTAGTTCAACGGAGCTGGAATGGTGGCTTGCACGTTCACCATGTAGTCGTGGCACAGACGATCGAGCTCGCCGGTGGTCACCCCGGGCTTGACGAAGGGAGTGATGTAGTCGAGCACTTCCGATGCAAGGCGTCCTGCAACGCGCATGCCCTCGATATCGGCGCCGGTTTTGATGGTGACAGTCATGTAAAGCTGAGTTTGGGCATAAAGCGGCATTCTAGCGCGCCCGCCCGATGCCGCTAAACCCTTGTTGAAATGTGGCTAAACGGGCGGCATCTGCTGCGCCAGCCTGCGGCGGTGGCGTCGCCTTGAAATTAATGTCTTAAGGAATTAGAATTGCGGGCTGTCCGAAATGGTTCGGGCAAATTCGCACACCTGTCATTAAAGGGTGGCAGCGCGTTAAAAACATGTGGCGCGCTGCTGCTGACGGGTGGAGGCTTAACCCTTTAGGAGATTTACATGTCTATTACCATGCGTCAAATGCTGGAGGCCGGTGTCCATTTCGGTCACCAGACCCGCTTCTGGAACCCCAAGATGGCCCCGTTCATTTTCGGTCATCGCAACAAGATTCATATCGTCAACCTGGAAAAGTCGCTGCCCCTGTTCCAGGAGGCGCAGAAATTCGTTCGCCAGCTCGCTTCCAACAAGGGTAACGTGCTGTTCGTCGGCACCAAGCGTGCTGCACGCGAGATCGTGCGCGAGGAAGCCGAGCGCGCCGGCATGCCTTACGTCGACAACCGCTGGCTGGGCGGCATGCTGACCAACTTCAAGACGGTCAAGCAGTCGATCAAGCGGCTCAACGATCTGGAGGTTCAGCTGGCCGAGGCGGGTCGTCTGTCGAAGAAGGAAACCCTGACCGTGCAGCGCGAAGTCGACAAGCTGAACCGCAGCTTGGGTGGCATTCGCGAAATGGGTGGCCTGCCTGATGCGCTGTTCATTATCGACGTCGGCTACCAGAAGGGCGCCGTGGTCGAGGCCAAGAAGCTGGGCATCCCGGTGATCGGCGTGGTCGACACCAACAACAGTCCGGAAGGCGTGGACTACATCATCCCCGGCAACGATGACTCGGCACGTGCGATTCGCCTGTATGCCCGCGGCATGGCCGATGCGGCACTGGAAGGCCGTGCCCAGGTCATCAGCGAACTCGTCGGGGGCGAGGAGTTTGTTGAGGTCGAAGAGGAAGAGGCTGCGCCTGCTGCCGAGTAAGCGCGACGCAAGCAATATCGCCGGGACCGGGTCCCGGCGAGCGGATTTCGAGGAGGGGCGTCTGCCCCTCTTTCTGTATTGAAGAAACTGGATAGGAGTTACGAAATGGCAGAAATCACTGCAGGCATGGTCAAGGAGCTGCGCGAGAAAACCGATGCGCCGATGATGGATTGCAAGAAGGCGCTTTCGGAAGCGGGCGGCGACATGCAGAAGGCGGAAGAAATCCTGCGCGTTCGCTTCGGCAACAAGGCCGCCAAGAGCGCCGGCCGCGTGGCGGCCGAAGGCGTGGTCACCATCGCCATCAGCAAGGATGGCAAGTCGGCTGCGATGGTTGAAGTCAACTGCGAAACCGACTTTGTCGCGAAGAACGACGATTTCCTGGCGCTGTCCAACGCGCTGGCCGAAATGGTGCTGAACCAGAAGCCGGCCGATGTCGCCGCGCTGTCCGCGTTGCCCTACAGCGGCACGACGGTGGAAGCCTTCCGTACCGAACTGGTCGGCAAGATCGGCGAGAACATGTCGGTGCGTCGCTTTGTGCGCCTGGACGGCCAGGGCAAGTTCGCCAACTACATCCATAGCGGCAAGATCGGCGTGCTGGTCGATGTGACTGGCGACGAAGCGCTGGCACGCGACATCGCCATGCACATTGCCGCCTCCAAGCCGAAGTCGCTGGATGCGTCCGGCGTGGCACCGGAGCTCATTGACACGGAACGCCGTGTCGCGATCGAAAAGGCCAAGGAAGCCGGCAAACCGGAAGCCATGCTGGAAAAGATCGCCGAAGGCACGGTGCAGAAATTCCTCAAGGAGGTCACCCTGCTGTCGCAGCCCTTCGTCAAGGATGACAAGCAGACCGTCGAGCAGGTGCTGAAATCGAAGAGCTCGCAGTGCCACGGTTTCATGATGTACGTGGTGGGCGAGGGCATCGAGAAGAAAGTGACCGACTTCGCCGCCGAAGTGGCTGCAGCTTCCCAGGTCTGATCCGGGATGGCGCCGGTTCGACGCATCCTGCTGAAGCTCTCCGGCGAAGCCCTGATGGGGCCGGATGGCTTCGGCTATCACGCTGAAACCATGGCCGGCTTCGTTGGCCAGATTCGCGAGGTGGTGGCGCTGGACGTGCAGGTCGGCGTCGTGGTCGGCGGCGGCAACCTGTTTCGCGGCGCCACCGGCGCGCTGTCCGGGATGAATCGCGCCAGCGCCGACTCGATGGGCATGCTGGCCACCGTGATGAATGCGCTGGCGCTGAAGGATGCGCTGCAGCAGGCGGGCGTCGATGCACGTGTGCAGACCGCGGTCCACATTGCCCATATCGGCGAGGATTTCGAGCGCGACGCGGCGGTACGGCATCTGGAAGCGGGGCGGGTGGTGATTTTTGGCGGAGGGACGGGCAATCCCTTCTTTACCACCGACACCGCAGCGGCCCTGCGTGCAGCGGAAATCGGTGCCGACCTGCTGCTGAAGGCGACCAAGGTCGATGGCGTCTACACCGCTGACCCGAAGCGGGATGCGAGTGCGCAGCGCTACGAGACGCTGAGTTTCGACGAGGCGATCGCCAAGAACCTTGGCGTGCTCGACACCGCCGCCTTCGCCCTGTGCCGCGAACAGAAATTGTCCCTGGTTGTGTTCAACGTTTTCAAGCCCGGTGCGCTGAAGCGCGTGGTAATGGGCGAGGACGAAGGCACGCGTGTAAGCAACCATTGAGGAGCTGAAATGGCTGAAACCACCATCACCGACATCAAGCAGTCTGCCGAGCAGAAAATGGGCAAGACGCTGGAAGCATTGAAAAACGATCTGGCCAAGGTGCGCACCGGGCGCGCCCACACTGGCATCCTCGACCATGTCACGGTCGATTACTACGGCAGCCCCACCGCGGTGCCCCAAGTGGCCAGCGTGTCGCTGGCCGACAGCCGTACGCTGAGCGTGCAGCCATACGAAAAAAGCATGGTCGCCAAGATCGAAAAAGCGATCCGCGATTCCGAACTCGGACTCAATCCGGCCTCGCATGGCGACATCATTCGCGTGCCGATGCCGGCGCTAACCGAAGAACGCCGCCGTGATCTCATCAAGGTGGTGCGCAACGAGGCAGAAGGCGCCCGTGTCGCCGTGCGCAACATTCGTCGAGACGCCAACGGCACGCTTAAGGATATGGTCAAGGCCAAGACAGCAACCGAGGATGAAGAGCGTCGCACCCAGGAGTTTGTGCAGAAACTGACCGACAAATTCATCGGCGAAATCGACAAGATGCTGGCTGAGAAAGAGAAAGACCTGCTCGCAGTCTGAGCGAGTCCGGCGAGTCCACCCAGCGTGCCCACCCGCAAGAAACACGTGAATTTGGCAACCGATGTGCCGCAGCACATCGCCATTATCATGGATGGTAATGGCCGCTGGGCGAAGCGCCGGCTGATGCCGCGCGTGGCAGGGCATCGGAAAGGCGTCGAAGCGCTACGCGAGGTGATCCGCTGTTGTGCCGAGCGTGGTGTGTCACATCTGACCGTATTTGCATTTAGCTCGGAGAACTGGCGGCGTCCGCAGGAGGAAGTCACGCTGCTGATGGAACTGTTCCTGCGCGCGTTGGAGAATGAGGTTGCCAAGCTACACGAAAATGGCATCCGCTTCCGCGTCATCGGCGATTTGTCGGGCTTTTCCGAGCGCATCCAGGCCCTGATCCGCGATGCCGAAGCGCTCACGCGCAGCAATACCCGCCTCACCTTCACTGTGGCCGCCAATTACGGCGGGCGCTGGGATATCGTTCAGGCCGTGAGGAAGCTGATGGCTGCGGGCTTGACACCGGAAGACATGAACGAGGCCGTTTTGGCGCAGCAGCTCAGCATGGCCGAAGCACCCGAGCCGGATTTGTTTATTCGCACGGGCGGTGAGCAGCGGGTCAGTAATTTCCTCTTGTGGCAGCTTGCCTACACTGAGTTGTATTTCACGGATACGCTGTGGCCCGATTTCGACGCGGCAGCGTTTGATGAGGCGATTGCGTCCTACCGTACCCGTGAACGTCGCTTCGGGCGAACCAGCGAACAGGTGCGACCCGCGTCGTGACTGCTGCATTCATAACGCCCCTTGTCAGCAGGGTGCTTACAACCCTTGCTTTGCTGGCAGTGTTCATTCCGGCCGTATTATGGGCGCCGGCATGGCTGTGGGCGATCCTGATGGCGGGGGTGATCGGTGTATCCGCTTTCGAATGGGGACGACTGAGCAGCTTTCCTGTTCTTTCTTCGCGTATTTACGCGGTGTTGCTGGCGCTTGTTGCGTTGGGCTTGCCGTATGGGCTGGGTGAGGATTGGCCCTATATCCAGACAGGTCTGGTCGTGCTGGCCATTGCATTCTGGCTGCTCGTCGCACCACTTTGGCTGCTTGGCCAGTGGCATGCCAGGCAAGTGTTTGTGCGTGCTGCGGTAGGCGTTGTGGTGCTCCTGCCGACCGGGGCTGCTTTGCTGTATCTGCATGCCCGTGGCCCCGGCGTGCTGCTGGCTGTGATGGCGGTTGTCTGGATCGCCGATACCGCAGCTTATTTTTCAGGACGCCACTTCGGACGCCACAGGCTCGCACCCGACATCAGTCCTGGAAAGACCTGGGAAGGCGTGGCGGGCGCTTTCGCGGCGCTCTCCCTGTATGCCGGCGTATTGAGCTTCTGGACTGAGATTCCGTTAATGGGCTTGTTACTGGTGCTGTTCGGGCTGCTCTATCTGTCAGTGCTGGGTGATCTGTTCGAATCCTGGATCAAGCGGGTGTCTGGCATGAAGGACAGCGGTAACATGTTGCCCGGCCATGGCGGGGTGCTCGACCGTATCGATGCCCTGACCTCCACCCTGCCGATTGCCACCGGTATGCTGATGTGGCTGGAACGTTCCGTATGAAACCAGGCGGTATGAAACTACGCATTCTTACCATTCTCGGCGCCACTGGCACCATCGGCGTAAACACGCTTGATGTGGTGGCGCGCCATCCGGATCGCTTTAAGGTCTTTGCCTTGACGGGCGCCACCCAGGTGGAGCGCATGGTCGAGCAGTGCCGCACCCATCGGCCGCGTTTTGCCGTGATGAGCGAGCCAGCGGCAGCGGCCGCACTGCGCGCGCGGATTGCCGAAGAGAAGCTCGCGGTGACGGTGCTCGAAGGTGCCGCAGCCCTGACCGAGGTGGCCACCGCCCCCGAGGTGGACACCCTGATGGCAGCAATCGTCGGCGCTGCCGGCTTGCCTGCCACGCTGGCGGCAGCGCAGGCCGGCAAGCGCATCCTGCTCGCCAATAAGGAAACGCTGGTGGTCTCCGGACAGCTGTTCATGGATGCCATTGCTGCCAGCGGTGCCGAACTGCTGCCGATCGATTCCGAGCACAATGCCATCTTTCAGGCCTTGCCACGCGACTTCAATGGTGATTTTCAGCAGGCCGGCGTGAGTTCGTTGTGGCTCACCGCATCCGGCGGACCATTCCGCACCTTCTCGGCTGAAGCTATCGCTGTTGCCACGCCGGCGCAGGCAGTGGCGCATCCCAACTGGGTGATGGGAAAAAAGATTTCCGTCGACTCGGCGAGTCTGATGAACAAGGGACTCGAAGTGATCGAGGCGCGCTGGTTGTTCAACGCGCGTCCGGATCAGATCAAGGTGGTCGTGCACCCGCAGAGCATCGTCCACTCGATGGTCGAATATGCGGATGGATCGGTGATCGCGCAGATGGGTACACCCGATATGCGCACGCCGATCGCGTATGCGTTGGGCTTCCCCGAGCGTATCGATGCAGGCGTTCCGGCGTTGGAGCTGTTGGGCAGGCAGCTTACCTTCGAGGCTCCCGACACCGAACGCTTCCCTTGCCTGCAACTGGCATTCAACGCACTTGCCGCCGGCGGTAATGCCGCAGCAGTGCTGAATGCCGCCAATGAAATCGCAGTGGCCCGCTTTCTCGATGGCGCGGTCCCGTTTGGCGCCATTGCCGCCAGCATTGCCCATACTTTGGACAAACTGGCTGGCGGCGCGGCCGATACGCTTGAGGATCTGCTCGAATCCGATCGCCAGGCACGCCGTGTGGCTGATGCCTACCTTGGGGGCTTGCTTGCATGAGCGTACTGCACACCATTCTGTGGTTCCTGATCGCTATAGGCATTCTGGTCGTGGTGCACGAATTTGGCCATTACCTCGCCGCACGGCTGGCCGGCGTCAAGGTGCTGCGCTTCTCGGTCGGCTTCGGCAAGCCGCTGGTGAGCCGCCGCCTCGGCCGCGACCAGACTGAATGGACGCTGTCCGCACTGCCGTTCGGCGGCTACGTCAAAATGCTGGACGAGCGGGAGGGCGACGTTCCGGGGGCGGAGGCCCACCGAAGCTTTAATCGGGCGACGGTGTGGAGGCGTATCGGCATCGTCGCTGCAGGTCCAGCCGCAAATTTTCTGCTGGCTATCGTTTTTTACTGGGCGCTGTTCCTGCACGGGGTGCCTGCGTTGAAACCGATCATCGGCGACCCTCCCGGCGGCACGCCCGCCGCACATGCCGGTCTTGTGGGGGGTGACGAGATTCGCCGTGTAAATGGAGACGATATCGCATCGTTCCAGGATTTACGCTTGAGCCTGCTGCGAGCCGGGGTCGCAGGCGGGCCGCTGAGGCTTGAATTGACCGATGGACGCATCATTCAGCTCGATGCCCAACCAGTAGAGACGGAGAACCTGGAACGGGATATGCTGAGGCCGCTTGGCATCTTGCGTTATGACCCGGTGATTCAGCCGGTTATCGGCCAGGTGCTGGCCGATGGCGCTGCTGAGCGCGCAGGCTTCTTGTCCGGCGACCGTCTGCTCTCCGCAAACGGCCAAACCGTAACCAGTTGGCAGGACTGGGTGAAACTGATCCGCCAGCATCCGGCCAAGCCGCTGCGCATCGAGTACGAGCGGTTGGGGCAGCGAGGTGCGTTGGTCGTTGTGCCCGATGCGGTAGACGAAGCCGGTCAGCGCATCGGCAGAATCGGCGCAGGCCCGCAGGTCGATGAATCGCTTATGGCCGCGCTGATGGTGGACGTGCGCTATGGTCCGTTGGAAGCCATCTGGCAGGGAACCGTCAAGACCTGGGACATGAGTGTGTTCACACTTGAAATGATGGGCCGCATGGTGGTGGGCCAGGTGTCATGGAAAAACCTGTCGGGCCCGTTGACCATTGCCGATTACGCAGGTCAGAGCGCGACGCTCGGGTGGATCAGCTTTGTGGGGTTCCTGGCTCTGGTGAGCGTGAGTCTGGGGGTGCTTAACCTGCTCCCCATCCCGCTATTGGACGGGGGACACCTCATGTATTATGTTGCCGAGGTTTTGACTGGTCGCGCAGTATCCGAGCGCACCATGGAGATCGGCAGCCGGATCGGAATGTTTTTCCTGTTGTTGCTGATGTCATTTGCCCTGTTCAACGATTTGCAACGCCTGATTGGCCGGTGAAAATAACTATGACCCTGAACCGTTTGACGCTTGCGCTTGCTGCTGTGTTCGCCGCGCAAACTGCTTTTGCCGAAGAACCTTTTGTCGTCAAGGATATCCGGGTTGAAGGCATCCAACGTACCGAGGCGGGCACGGTGTTCAGCTACCTTCCTGTCAAGGTTGGCGATGTGATGACCGACGAGAAAACCGCGGCTGCCATCAAGGCCTTGTACGCGACCGGTTTTTTCAAGGATGTTCGGCTCGAGGCGCGTGACGGCGTGGTGATTGTTACCGTTGAGGAGCGGCCCTCCATTGCCAGGATCACCCTGACCGGCATCAAGGAATTCTCCGAGGACGATCTGAAGAATGGCCTCAAGCAGACCGGGGTGGCGGAAGGACGCGTGCTTGATCGCGCCATGCTCGAGAAGGCGGAGCAGGAACTGCAACGACAATATTTCAACCGCGGCAAGTATGCGGTGGAGATCAAGTCGACATTAACGCCTCTGGAGCGTAATCGGGTTGCCGTGCAGTTTGATGTGGTGGAAGGCGATAGCGCGAGAATCCAGCAGATCAACATTGTCGGCAACAAGGCGTTTCAGGAAAAAGAGTTGCTGAAGCAGTTTACGTCGAGCACGTCGGGCTGGCTGACCTGGTATACCAAGAACGATCAGTATTCCAAGGCACGTCTTGGCGGCGATATCGAGGCCCTGCGCTCGTTCTACCTCAATCGCGGTTACCTTGAGTTCAACGTCGAGTCCACCCAGGTGTCGATTTCACCTGACAAGCAGGGCATCTACATCACTGTCAACGTGACTGAAGGACCTCAGTACAAAGTATCGGACGTCAAACTGGCAGGGCAGATGCTGGTGCCGGAAGCCGAGCTACAGAAGCTCATCACCGTCAAACCGGGCGAGATTTTTGTGCGTGATCGTCTGACCGAGACTACCAAGCGAATCGGTGACCGCCTTGGGAACGACGGCTATGCCTTTGCCAACGTCAATGCAGTCCCTGAACTGGACAAGCAGAATGGTCAGGTTGCCTTCACGTTGTTTGTCGACCCCGGTCGGCGAGTCTATGTGAACCGTGTCAACGTGGCAGGAAACACCAAGACGCGCGATGAAGTGATACGTCGGGAAATCCGGCAAATGGAAGGTGCGTATTACGACGCTGAAAAGATCAACCGTTCGCGAGACCGGCTTAATCGATTGGGTTTTTTCGGGGAAGTGAATATCGAAACGCCTAGCGTGGCAGGCACCACCGATCAGGTCGACGTCAATGTGAGCGTGTCCGAGAAATCGACCGGCAGTGTGATGCTGGGTGCGGGCTTTTCATCGTCTGAAGGACTGGTGCTATCGGGCTCGGTCTCGCAGGGCAACGTATTTGGAACCGGTAATCGCCTGTCGGCACAGATCAACTCGGGTAGTGTCAACACCGTCTATTCGCTGTCATACACCAATCCGTATTACACCATTGATGGTATTAGCCTGGGTTACGACATCTACCGGCGCGACGTTGACGCGAGTGAGCTCGATAATGTCGAGGATTACGAGACCTCGACATATGGTGCGGGGTTGCGATTTGGCCTGCCGGTTAATGAGCGTGACTTCATTACATTGGGTTTGAGCTACGAGCAGACCTCGCTTACCACGACGGCGACCAGCGGGCCGCAGTTCAATTTTGTCGACATCTTTGGTAATGATAACGATACCCTGCGCCTTGACACGGCGTGGGCACGCGACACCCGCAATAGTGCCCTGTTCCCGACGAAGGGTTTGCTTCAGCGGGTGTCGGCAGAAATAGGGACCCCGGCCGGTAGCCTGCAATACTACAAACTATCCCTGCAACACCAGCAGTACTTCTCCCTTAGCAAGACTTTCACGCTTATGCTGAACGGCGAAGTGGGAATCGGCGAAGGGCTATCAGGCAAACCGCTCCCCTTCTTCAAGAATTTTTATGCAGGCGGCACGAGTTCGGTACGTGGCTTTGAGAACGGAACCCTTGGCCCCAAGGATGCATTCGGTGACGCTCTCGGGGGTGATAAGCGTGTACTTGCCAATGCGGAACTCTTTTTCCCGCTACCGGGACTCAAGGATGAGCAGTCGCTGAGAATGTCGGCTTTTATCGATGCCGGTGCTTCATTCGGTCCTTATGATGTCAATGGGCAGTACAAGGAATTTGCCTTTGACGACTTGCGTTATTCAGCCGGGTTGGCGGTGCTCTGGGTTTCACCGATGGGGCCGCTCAAGTTCAGCCTGGCACAGCCGCTGGTCAGCAAAACAGGCGACAAGAAAGAGGTATTCCAGTTCACCATGGGCAATGTGTTCTAAGCTAGGCCGTTTCCGGAGTAAGTTGAAGATGATCACGATCAAGCAGTTTGCAGTTTCCCTGGTTTTGGCGACCGCATGTGCGGCTGTGCCGGCCTTGGCCAATACTAAAATCGGTTTTGTGAATACTGAGCGTCTGCTGCGCGAAGCCCCGCTTTCCGTTTCGGCCCAGAAGAAGCTGGAGCGTGAATTTGCAGCGCGCGAGCAGGAACTGCAGAAGCTCGCCAAACAGGCGCGTGACTTGCAGGCCCAGCTCGACAAAGACGGCGTTACCATGTCGGAAAACGATCGCAAGGCGAAGGAGCGCGATTTAGGGAGTCTCAATCGCGACCTGCAGCGCCAGGGCCGGGAGTTCCGTGAAGACCTTAACCTGCGGCGTAACGAAGAGTTGGGCCAGATACAGGAGCGCGCGCGCAAGGCAATTCAGGATATCGCCAAAGCTGAGAAGTTTGATCTGATCGTCGAGCAGGCAGTCTACGTCGATCCCAAAAGCGACATCACCGAGCGGGTGATGAAGGTGCTGGGCACAAGATAAAACTGTTGCGAAGAAAATCTGACCGTGGAACACAACCGTAGCCGATGGCAGTAACCCTGGAAGCCTTGGTTGCCCGCTTTGGCGGGGAACTCGTGGGTGATGGCACACGAGTGGTGACTCAGGTTGCGCCGCTGGATCGCGCCACTTCCAGTGAGATCGGATTCGTCTCACAGCGCAAGTATCTTGCGCAGCTCGCCGATACGCATGCGGGCGCGGTCATCCTCCCGAGCGATGCGCGTGATGCCACCCGGCTACCGCGTATTCTGACACCCAATCCCTATCTGTATTTTGCGCGTGTTTCCGCCTTGCTCAATCCGGCGCCGCGACCTGCGGCAGGCATTCATGCAACTGCTGACGTCGCTCCGGACGCCGAGGTTGCTCCTGACGCCAGCATTGCTGCAGGCGCGGTGATCGGCAGCGGCGCGGTGATCGGGGCACGCACCGTGATCGGCCCCAACTGCGTCGTGGGCGACCATGCTCGCATAGGCGCGGACTGCCTGTTGTACGCCCATGTCACTGTTTATCACCGCTGTGAAGTGGGTAACCGTGCCATCCTTCATTCAGGATGTGTCATCGGTGCCGATGGCTTCGGTTTTGCACCGAACGAGGGGCGCTGGGAAAAGATTCCGCAGATCGGGCGGGTGCTGATCGGCGATGATGTTGAAGTCGGTGCCTGCACCACCATAGACCGCGGTGCCCTGGAAGATACGGTGGTCGAGGAGGGGGTCAAGCTCGACAATCTGGTTCAGGTTGCGCACAACGTGGTGATCGGTGCGCATACGGTCATTGCAGGCTGCACCGGGATCGCGGGCAGTGCAAAAATCGGTCGCAATTGCATGATCGGCGGCGCAGCCATGATCTTCGGTCATATCGAAATCGCCGACGGCACCCGCATTTCGACCAATACGCTGATCACCAAATCGCTGCCGAAAGCAGGAACTTACACTTCGGCGCCGCCGTTTTCCGAGCACGAGGTCTGGCAGAAAAACGCCGTCCACATGCGCAACCTCGACAAACTGGTGAACCGCGTCAAGCAGCTTGAAAAACGACTTAACGAACTGGAAAGTAAATCATGAGCGTGATGGAAATCGAGCAGGTCATGCAGTACCTGCCACACCGCTACCCCTTTCTGCTGATCGACAAGGTCACCGAGCTCGAACTCGGCAAGACCATTACCGCGATCAAGAACGTCACCATTAACGAGCCCTTCTTTCCGGGCCATTTCCCTGGCGCGCCGGTGATGCCCGGGGTGCTGATTCTCGAAGCGATGGCGCAGGCGGCAGCGATCCTGTCCTTCAAGACCAAGAATATCGCGCCGGAAGATATTGGTATCGTTTACTTCGCTGGCATCGACGGCGCCCGTTTCAAGAAACCGGTCAAGCCAGGCGACCAGCTGGTTCTTAAAGTCGGTATCGTGCGTGAAATGCGCGGCATCTGGAAATACACCGGACGCGCAGAAGTTGACGGTGTGCTGGTGGCTGAAGCCGAGTTGATGGCCACGCTGCGCGATAAACCCTGACATGGCAACGATTCACCCTACTGCGTTGGTCGCCGCAGGCGCGCGTCTCGCCGACGACGTTGAAATCGGTCCTTACACGGTTATCGGAGACCACGTCGAAATCGGCTCTGGTACGACAGTCGGCGCGCATGCAGTGATTACCGGCCACACAAAAATTGGTGCGCACAACACAATTTTCCATTTTGTCTCGCTCGGCGAGGCGCCCCAAGACAAGAAATATGCGGGTGAGCCGACCCGGCTCGAAATCGGCGACCACAACGTCATCCGCGAGTTCTGCACGTTCAATACCGGCACCGTGCAGGACCGTGGTGTCACCACCATCGGCAGCCACAACTGGATTATGGCCTACGTCCACATCGCACACGACTGCGTGGTGGGCGACCACACCATATTCGCCAACAACGCCTCATTGGCGGGGCATTCGGAAGTGGGCGACTGGGCGATTCTCGGTGGCTTTACTGGTGTTCACCAGTTCTGCAAGATCGGCGCTCACGTCATGACCGGGATATCCAGCGTGGTGTTCAAGGACATCCCGCCCTTTGTCATGGCAGCGGGCCAGCCTGCGGCGCCGCACGGACTCAATAATGAGGGTCTTAAACGTCGTGGATTCTCTGCCGAGTCGCTGGCAGCCCTGAAGCGTGCATACAAGACACTTTACCGGGAAGGAAATACGCTGGCCGAGGCTCAGGCCAGACTCGCGCCCGAGGCGGAAAAAAATGCCGAAGTACGGCAGTTGCTCGATTTCCTCGCACGCGCCGAGCGCGGCATCATCCGGTGATTGATCTGGGTCTGGTCGCCGGCGAAGCGTCCGGCGATCTCCTTGGTGCGCACTTCGTCGCCGCACTGAAACAAACCCACCCTCATTTGCGCACAGCCGGAATTGCCGGTCCGCGCATGGTCGAGGCCGGCGTCGAGGCGATTTATCCAAGCGACAAACTGGCGGTCAACGGTTATGTCGAGGTGTTGCGGCATTTGCCTGAACTTTTGTGGATACGCGCCCGCATAACGAGCCATTTTTTGCGCGAGCGCCCCCGTGCATTCGTTGGCATCGACGCGCCCGATTTCAATTTCACGCTGGAAGCGAAGCTGAAGCACGCAGGGGTTCCTACCGTGCATTTTGTCAGCCCTTCGATTTGGGCATGGCGGCCCGAGCGCATCCATCGCATCAAGCAGGCGGTGTCGCACATGCTGGTGGTGTTTCCTTTCGAAGAGCAGATTTATCGCGACGCAGGCATTCCGGTCAGCTATGTCGGCCACCCGCTGGCCGACGTGATTCCGCTGGAACCCGATACCGCAGCGGCACGCACTGAATTGGGCTTGGGGCCCGGTCCGGTGATCGCATTGTTGCCAGGGAGCCGGCTGAGCGAAGTAACGCGGCATGCGCGCCTGATGCTTGAGGCCGCCGTGCGCATTCGACAGCAGCATGCAGGCGCGCAGTTCGTGCTGCCCGCTGCAAGCGAGGCGGCCGCGTGCTTGATTCGCCAGGCGGCACAGGGTCTGGATTTGCCACTGCGCATTCTGGCGGGGCAGTCACATTCCGCCTTGGCAGCGTGCGATGTCGCCCTGGTGGCCTCGGGCACCGCTACGCTTGAAGCGGCGCTGTTCAAGAAGCCCATGGTGATCACTTACCGTGTGCCTGCACTGACAGCATATTTGATGCGCAAGAAAGCGCTGCAACCCTGGATCGGACTACCGAACATCCTGGCCCGTGACTTTGTGGTGCCGGAGCGGGTGCAGGAAGCCGCTACGCCCGAGAATCTGGCAAGCGATGCGCTGGCCTGGCTGGACGATGCGCCGCGCCGGGGAGCTGTCATCGAGACCTTTCACGCCATGCATGAGCGTCTGAGACAAAATGCCAGCGTGCGCATTGCCGAGGCACTCGAGCCTTATTTGGTATGAGCATGGCATCGCGCCAGACCATTATTTTGCACGTTGGCCCGCTCGGGCTGTGCGGTGTCGATGAAGCCGGTCGTGGTCCGCTGGCTGGGCCGGTGACGGCAGCGGCCGTCATGCTCGATCCCGGGCGCCCGATTGGCGGCCTGCGTGATTCAAAAAAGCTTTCTGCCGCAGCACGGGAACGCCTGGCCGAAGCAATTCGCGAACAGGCCGTCGCCTGGTGCGTGGCTGAGGCCAGCGTCGCCGAGATCGACCAGTTGAACATCCTGCACGCCACGATGCTGGCGATGCAGCGTGCCGTCGCGGGGCTTGGCCGTAAGCCGGACGAAGTCTGGGTCGATGGCAACCGTTGTCCAAACTGGGCATGGCGTTCTCAGGCGGTCGTCAAGGGTGACGATAAGGTGGCTGCAATCGCGGCGGCTTCGATTCTTGCCAAGACCGCGCGCGACCAGTTCATGCGCCAGCTTCACAATGACTATCCGGCTTATGGCTTCGCGCAGCACATGGGGTATGGCACCGCTGCGCATTTGGCTGCATTGAAGACGCATGGCGCCTGCCCCCAGCATCGCAGAAGTTTTGCTCCGGTTAAACTGGTCCTTGATCAAGCTGTTTTGTTCTGAAAGAAAACGCCATGACACTGTCTCTGTTCTTGCACGTTTTGGGTGTTGTTGTCTGGGTTGGCGGCATGTTTTTCGCCTACATGGCACTACGTCCGGTGGCTGCAAGCGTGCTGGAACCACCGCAGCGGCTGGCCCTGTGGGCCGGCGTATTTGCCCGGTTCTTCCCTTGGGTCTGGGCATCGGTGCTGCTGATCCTGCTGAGCGGCCTGCATATGCTGATGGTGTTCGGCGGCATGGCCGCGCCCCATTACGCCATGACCATGCTGGTGCTGGGTGTGGCGATGATGCTTATATTCGCGCACGTTTTCTTCGCACCGTATAAAAAACTCAGGCACGCGGTCGGTGAGCAGGACTGGAAAGCCGGTGGCGCAGCCCTTGCCCAGATCCGAAAGCTGATTGGCATCAATCTTTCCATTGGTCTGATCACGATCGCAGTGGTTTTCCTCGGTCGAGCGTTCACCTGATCAGGGCTCGTCCTGCTGCGGTGCCGCCAGCAACTGGCGCACAGCCTGACGGATGGCCTCCTGCCGTGCCTCGCACTGCAGTTCCGCATGGAAGCGGCCGTCGCGATACAGATACACCGTCGGCAGATGGAAAATGCCGAAATAGCGTGCCACCCCGGTGGCTTCGCCGACATCGACTTCGAACAGGCTGTTGGCCAGCCCGGACAAGGCATCGGGAAGCAGGTGTTTCCATGCCCTGCATGAACCGCAATGCGGCGCGCCGAACAGCACCACAGCGACGCCGGCCGTGGCGGCGAGGCGGGCGTGAAACGCACCCTCGGCCAAGGGTGAGAAAACGGGTAGGGCGACGGGCTCCACGCTGCTAGAATCGCCATTTTTCCGCCGGCGGACTTTCATGATCTTTCTCGAGCTTCTGGGTTTTCTGCTGGTCATCCTCGTGGCGGCGGAAATCTTTGTCAATGCGCTCGAACACCTGGGCGAGAGGCTAAAAATATCGGAAGGGGTGACCGGTTCGCTGTTCGCAGCGGTGGGTACCGCCATGCCGGAAACGCTTGTCCCCCTGCTGGCAATTTTTGCCACTACAGGCAATGCGGCAACCAATGAAGAAATCGGCGTCGGCGCGATTCTCGGTGCACCGCTGATGCTGTCGACCTTGTCATTGTGCCTGATGAGTGTGGCGGTGCTGAAACGGCGCGGCCTTCAGGGTCACTTGAGTCCAGAAAGAACGGGCCTCAAGCGTGACCTGGATTTCTTTCTGATGGCCTTCCTTCTTGCATTTGTCGCCATGTTTATTCCACATGGCGAAGGATGGGTGCGTGGCGCGCTTGCCTTTGCCATGGTCCTGATCTATTTCGTGTACGTGATGATGACCCTGCGTGCTTCGGCCAAACTGGTCGAGGATGGCCATGCCACCGAGGCCAGTTCGCCCATGCTGCTGACCCGTCTGGGACTGCCGCAGAATTTGTTATTTATCATGGTGCAGCTGGCGCTGGGATTGGCCTTGCTGGTCGCCGGTGCCAAGGGCTTCATCCACGGCGTGGAAGAAGCCGCGCCCATCATTGGCATCTCCGCGCTGCTGCTTTCGCTGCTGATCATCCCGATTGCGACCGAGCTGCCGGAAAAGGTGAATTCGATCCTGTGGATCCGCAAGCGCAAGGATACGCTGGCGTTCGGCAATATCACCGGCGCCATGGTGTTCCAAGGCACGTTGCTGCCCGCCATCGGTATCTCACTGACGCCGTGGGTGCCCCAGAAGGAGGTGCTGCTGGGTGTGCTGATCACACTGGCCGCGGCGTTCTGGTT
The DNA here is from genome assembly GCA_002424845.1 of Thiobacillus denitrificans. Classification (GTDB taxonomy): domain Bacteria; phylum Pseudomonadota; class Gammaproteobacteria; order Burkholderiales; family Thiobacillaceae; genus Thiobacillus; species Thiobacillus denitrificans_F. Next base: position 60,320 of record DILD01000028.1, read on the forward strand.
GCGCTGGGCCGCGTTGAGTGGCGGGCTTCGCGTGTGGCACCTGTTCGTCAACGGGGCACTTTACGTGACCTATCTGACCGCTGTTCTGCTCTGAACGATTCTCCTTAGCGGGGCGGCTCGCGGCGGAACGGGCCTTCCATCTCGTCCATGTAGTGGACGATGGCGTCGGTCTCGCGTTCCAGGAAGCGGTCGACCGCCTCGCGGAATTCGGGGTTTTCCAGCCAGTGCCAGGAATGCGTGGCGGTGGGGACCAGCCCGCGCGCGAGCTTGTGCTCGCCCTGGGCGCCGCCCTCGAACACCTGTAGCCCATTGACGATGGCGTATTCGATGCCCTGCTGGTAGCAGGTCTCGAAGTGCAGGCCGGGCACGTATTCCAGCGTGCCCCAGTGGCGGCCGTACAGCCGCTGGCTGTCCTTGATGCAGAACGAGCAGGCGATGGGTTCGCCGTCCTTGTCGGCCACGATGAGCAGCAGCTTGTCCGGCATCGTCTCGCGCAGGGCCGCAAAAAAGGCGCGGTTGAGATGCGGATCGCTGCGGTGGCGGGCGTAGGTGTCGGCGTAGCAGCGGTAGAAATGGTCCCAGTCGGCGTTGGTGCTGTCACGCCCTTCGACCCAGCGAAAACTCACCCCCAGCTTGTCCAGCTTCTTCCTTTCCTGACGGATCTTCTTGCGCTTGTCGTGCATCATCGCGGCGAGGAAGTCGTCGAAGCTGGCGTAGCCCGCATTATTCCAGTGGAACTGGAAGCCGTTGCGGTGTAGCAGTGGGGCCGCATTGAGCGTGGCATGGTCCGGCTCGCTGGGAAACAGGATGTGGAACGAGGAGCAGTTCAGGTCGCGGGTAAGCTTCAACGCGGCCTGGATCAGCGCGGCGCGGTCGGCGTCGTTTTTCGCCAGCAGACGCGGGCCAGGCACCGGCGAGAAGGGCGCGCAGCAGACCAGTTTGGGGTAGTAGTTGAGGCCGTGGCGGCGGTAGGCGTCGGCCCAGGCCCAGTCGAATACGAACTCGCCCCAGGAATGATGCTTGATGTAGAGCGGCATCGCGGCTTCGAGCTGGCCGCCGCGAAACAGCGCCAGGTGCACCGGCTCCCAGCCGATGGGGGCGCCGACGCAATCGGTGGCTTCCAGCGCGTGCAGGAAGGCGTGTTGCACGAAGGGCGAATCGCCGGCCAGGGTGTTCCAGGCATCCGCCGGCAACTCCGCAATTTTTGTCACGACGCGGACGACTGTTTCTGCGGCTTCAGCTTCCGTCGCGGGGGGCTTTGCTTCAAAATGCACGTTTTGGCGCTTCCATCGAAAAAACAATGAACCTGCATGAATATCAGGCCAAACAAATCCTGCGCTCGGGCAACATTAACACGCCGCTCGGCATCGCCGCATCGAGCGCCGATGCCGCAGTAGAAGCCGCCCGCGAACTCGGCGGCGACGCCTGGGTGGTGAAGGCGCAGATCCACGCCGGCGGGCGTGGCAAGGTGGGCGGCGTCAAGGTGGTGAAAAGTCTGGACGACGTGCGCGCGATGGCCGAAACCCTGCTCGGCAAGTCGCTGGTGACCATCCAGAACGCCCCCGACGGCCAGCCGGTGAACCAGGTGCTGGTCGAGGAAACCCTGCCGATCTCCCGTGAGCTGTATCTGTCGCTGCTGGTTGATCGCGAAACCGAACGCGTCGCCATCGTCGCCTCCGCCGCCGGCGGCATGGACATCGAGGAAGTGGCTCATGCCACCCCGGAAAAGGTGCTGACCGAGACCTGCGACCCCTTGCTGGGCGTGCAGGATTTCCAGTGCCGCGCCCTGGCTTTCGCGCTGGCGTTGACCGGTGAGGCCTACAAGGATTTCTGCCATCTGTTGCCGCAGCTGTATCGCGTGTTCATCGCCAACGATTTGAGCCTGCTCGAGATCAACCCGCTGGTAGTGACCGCCGACAACCGCGTGCTGCCGCTCGACTGCAAGATGAGCATCGACGACAACGCGCTGTATCGCCGCAAGGCCCTGGCAGAGTTGCGCGACGACAGCCAGATCGACGCCAAGGAGGCCGCAGCCAATGCGGCCAACGTGAACTACGTCGCGCTCACCGGCAACATCGGCTGCATGGTCAACGGCGCTGGTCTGGCGATGGCGACGATGGACCTTATCCAGTTCGAAGGCGGCACGCCCGCCAACTTCCTTGACGTCGGCGGCGGCGCCACGCCCGAAACCGTGGCGCAGGGCTTCAAGATCATCCTGCTCGATCCCAACGTTAAAGCCGTGCTGATCAACATCTTCGGCGGCATTGTGCGCTGCGACGTCATCGCCGAGGGCATCATCCAGGCGGTTAAGGAAGTTGGCGTCAAGGTGCCGGTGATCGTGCGGCTGGAAGGCACCAATGCCGAGCTGGGCCGCAAGCAGCTGGCTGAATCCGGGCTGGCGATCCTTGCGGCGGAAAGCCTGACGCACGCAGCCAAACTCGCCGTGGAGAAGGCAGCATGAGCATCCTCGTCAACAAGAACACCCGGGTCATCTGTCAGGGCTTCACCGGCAAGCAGGGCAGCTTTCATTCCGAACAGGCGATCGCCTACGGCACGCAGATGGTCGGCGGCGTCACCCCCGGCAAGGGCGGGCAGACGCATCTCGATCTGCCCGTGTTCAACACCGTGCGCGACGCGGTGCGCCAGACTGGCGCGCAGGCGACCATGATCTACGTGCCGGCCGCGTTTGCTGCCGACTCGATCCTGGAAGCGGCCGACGCCGGCATCGAGGTCATCGTCTGCATCACCGAAGGCATTCCGGTGCTGGATATGCTTCAAGTTAAAACAGCGCTCAACGTCAAGGCCGCGCTGCGCGCCAACGGCGCCAAGCTGATCGGCCCCAACTGCCCCGGCATCATCACCTCGGGCGAATGCAAGATCGGCATCATGCCCGGCGTCATTCACCAGAAAGGCAAGGTCGGCATCGTCTCGCGTTCCGGCACGCTGACCTACGAGGCGGTGCACCAGACCACGCAGTTGGGGCTGGGCCAGTCGACCTGCGTCGGCATCGGCGGCGACCCGATCAAGGGGCTGGATTTCATCGATTGCCTGGCAATGTTCGAGGCCGACCCGCAGACCGAAGCGGTGATTCTGGTCGGCGAAATCGGCGGCAGCCGCGAGGAAGAGGCTGCCGAGTACATCCACTCCAACATGAAGAAACCGGTCGCCGCCTACATCGCCGGGCGCACCGCGCCCAAGGGAAAGCGCATGGGCCATGCCGGCGCGATCATCGCCGGCGGCGCTGGCACGGCGGACGCCAAGATCCACGCGCTCGAGGTTGCCGGTGTTGTCGTCGCGCAAAGCCCGGCCGGGCTGGGCGAAGCGGTGCAGCAGGCGCTGGCCGCACGTTAAGCCCACCCGATGAAACTCGGCATCGCCCAGATCAACCTCACCGTCGGCGACATCGCCGGTAACACGGCCAGGCTGCTGGCCGCGGCGAACGATGCGCACGCCGCCGGCGCGGCGCTGCTGCTTACGCCCGAAATGTCGATCTGCGGCTACCCGGCCGAGGATTTGGTACTGCGGATCGATTTTGCCGAGGCATGCGCAACTGCGCTCGAGAAACTGGCCGCAGATGCGCCGCCCGAACTGGCGCTGATTGTCGGTTATCCCGAGCGCAGCGACGACAGGCTGTTCAATGCCGTGGCGCTCTTGCGCGGCGGCCGCATCGAGATGGTGTACCGCAAGCACCACTTGCCGAACCATTCCGTATTCGATGAGCAGCGCGTGTTCGACCGGGGCGATACACCCCGTGTGTTCGCCTGCGGCGGCTTGAAGTTCGGCCTTAATGTTTGCGGTGACATCTGGGAGCCGGGGCCGGCGACATGGGCGATGGAAGCGGGTGCAGACTGGTTGCTGGTAGCCAATGCCTCGCCCTTCCATCTCAACAAGGAGCGCGAACGTGTTGCCGTTGCACGCTTGCGTCAGATCGAGGCGGGTTTGCCGATTGTTTACGCGAACCTGGTTGGTGGCCAGGATGAACTGGTGTTCGATGGCGCGTCGTTCGCACTTAATGTCGACGGTGAGGTGGTCGTGCAGTGTCCGGCCTGGCAGGAAGGCCTTTTCTATTTGGATATTCTCGATGGCGCCTGTAGCGGGCCGCGCCAGTCGCTGCCGCATGAGGAGGCCGCTGTTTATGATGCGCTAGTCCTGGCCGTGCGTGATTACGTCATCAAGAACGGTTTCAAAGGGGTTCACCTGGGCCTTTCGGGAGGCATCGATTCGGCGCTGACGCTGGCGATTGCCGCCGACGCCATCGGCCCCGACAAGGTGCACGCGGTGATGATGCCATCGGACTACACTGCATCCATCAGCATCGAGGATTCGAGAGACATGGTGCAGAGACTCGGTGTGCGCTACTCAGAGATCGCCATTCGACCGATTTACGATGCCTTTGTCAGTCAGCTGGCAGATGAGTTTTCCGGTATGGCCCCGGACACGACCGAAGAAAATCTGCAAGCGCGTACGCGAGGCACGCTATTGATGGCGCTGTCCAATAAGTTGGCTACGCTGGTGCTGACTACCGGTAACAAGAGTGAAATGGCAACTGGTTACGCTACGTTATATGGCGACATGGCGGGCGGTTTTGCCGTACTGAAGGATGTGCCGAAAACATTGGTTTATCGCTTGGCCAATTACCGCAATCGCTTGTCCGTGGTCATTCCTCAACGCATCATTGACCGTCCGCCATCGGCTGAGTTGCGCCCTGATCAGACCGACCAGGACAGCTTGCCTCCCTATGAAGTGCTCGATGCCATTATTGCCGCTTATGTTGAGCGTGATCTGCCCGCCTGGGATATTGTTGCGCAGGGGTATGACGCAGCGACCGTACGTCGCGTGATTCGCATGATCGACCTTGCCGAATACAAACGTCGCCAGGCTCCGCCCGGGCCACGCATTACTCCGCGTAATTTTGGTAAAGACCGCCGCTATCCGATTACCTCGAAGTACCGCCCCGACCTCGCTTAGCTAAACTGAACGACATGATGCAGGATTACGCTAAGCGAGTTCTCCCTCTGATGGAACGACTAGCCATTCGACTAAGCCCGCAAGCGGGCAAGTCGCTGGTTATCCCCAATCCTCGCCCGCTTGCGGGCGAGGGAGTCAACGTAATGCCTTTATGCCCGCAGGGGTACAACCCGATTAACGGAGATTTGCCATGAAGAAAATCGAAGCCATCATCAAGCCGTTCAAGCTCGACGAAGTGCGCGAAGCGCTATCGGATATTGGCGTGACCGGCCTCACTGTCACCGAGGTCAAAGGCTTCGGCCGCCAGAAAGGCCACACCGAACTGTATCGCGGTGCGGAATATGTGGTGGACTTTCTGCCCAAGGTGAAGCTGGAAGTGGTGGTCGCGGACAGTTTGCTGGAACGCGCGACGGAATCAATCATCAATGCCGCTCGCACCGGGAAGATCGGGGATGGCAAGATTTTCGTGACGGCGGTGGAGCAAGTGGTGCGCATCCGCACCGGCGAATCAGGCGAGGCTGCAATTTAAGTCGGGCTTACCCACAACGGGGGCTTACCAGAACCGATACCAGGCCTTGCCTTCGGTGTTGACCCCCTTGGCATACGGGCTGTTGGGAAAGTTGAGATTCAGCACACGTTGCGCATCGTCGCGCAGGTCGGCAAGTTTCAGCTTGTCATATGCCACGACCATGATGGCCAGCGCTTCTTCCAGCGCCGGGGCTTCAGGATAGGTTTTCAATACTTCCTTGGCGCGGTTGGCGGCTGCCACCCAAGCTTCACGCTTGAGATAATACTTGGCCACGTGCACTTCGTTTCCAGCCAACGCATTGACCAGAAACTTCATGCGGGCGGTTGAATCGGCTGCATATTTGCTGTCGGGAAAACGGGTAACCAGTTCCTTGAAAGCGAGGAAGGCCTCCCGCGCAGCTCTCGGGTCGCGCTCCCCCATGTCCTGTCTCGACAACTGTCCAAGCAGGCCAAGATCATCGTTGAAATTTGCCAGGCCCTTCAGATAATAGGCGTAATCGACGTTAGAGTGATTTGGGTGTAGCTTGATAAAGCGGTCGCATGCGGCAACTGCGGAAATCGGTTCGTTATCCTTGTAGTAGGCGTAGGCGACTTCCAGTTGCGCCTGCTGTGCGTAGCGGCCGAACGGGTAGCGCGATTCAAGCGTTTCAAATAGCTTGACGGCACGCTCGTAGTTGCCATTGTTGAGGTTGTCCTTGGCTTCGGTATACAGCTTTTGGGCCGACCAGCCCGCAGTTTCATCCTGGACCTCGGGCAGGAGGCCGCAACCGCCCAGCATGAGTGTGGTTGCAAGGAGCAGGCCGCCCAACACCCGATGGAATGTATTGAAACCAAATGATGCTTGCTTGAACATGGAAAAAGACACAGAAGATTTATCGGTTGATTATAAGGTAAATACGGAAGGCGACATCCGCCGACTTGTGATACCTGATGAGCAGGGGGGGCAGCGCCTCGATCAGGCACTTTCGGCCATGCTGCCCGAATTCTCGCGTAATCGCATCCAGAACTGGATCCGGGCACGCAAGATTTCGGTCGATGAGGCATTTGGCACGACCAAAATGAAGGTCATGGGCGGGGAGTCGGTGCGAGTTGAAATCGAGCCCGACCCAAACGCCACGCCCGATGCACCGGAGGCCATCCCTCTGGATGTGGTGTACGAGGACGCGGCCCTGATGGTAATCAATAAGCCCGTCGGGCTGGTGGTGCACCCCGGAAACGGCAACCGCCACGGTACGCTGCTGAACGCGCTGCTTTACTGGGTGCCGCAAGTGGCGGAATTGCCGCGTGCCGGCATTGTCCACCGGCTGGACAAGGACACGTCCGGTCTGATGGTGGTCGCCAAAACGCTGGAGGCGCACACCGATCTGGTGCGCCAGCTTCAGGCCCGCACGGTCAAGCGTGAATATCTCGCCCTGGTGTATGGTGAAATCGATCGCTCAGGCACGGTCAATGCGCCTCTGGCTCGCGATCTATACAATCGTACCAAGCGCACCGTACATGCCATGGGAAAGGAAGCGGTTACGCATTACGAACGGGTTCAACGCTTCCCGGGGATGACGCTATTGCGCTGCAAACTGGAAACAGGGAGAACACACCAGATTCGGGTTCACATGCAGCACATCGGTCACCCGCTGGTGGGGGAACAAATCTATGGTGTCAGCCGCCGCAGCGGGCGCAACAGGTATCCTTTCCCGCGTCAGGCGCTTCACGCCGAACGTTTGGGACTGATTCATCCTGTCACCCGGGAGTTCATGCAGTGGGAATGCCCTTTGCCTGCCGATTTCGCTTCGCTTCTCAACGCTTTGCGCGCAGATGCCACCTGGGCGGCTAATTGATGATCGAGCCTGACTGGCCTGCGCCTGCGCGAGTCAAAAGCTTGATGACCACTCGCGTAGGCGGGGTGAGCGGCGCACCGTGGGATAGCCTCAATCTTGGCGATCACGTCGGCGATGATCCGGCCCATGTTGCAGTCAATCGCGCACGCCTGCGTCGGCTGCTTCCCGCCGAGCCGGGCTGGCTCAAGCAGGTGCATGGTATCCGTGTGGTCGAACTGGGAGGCAATACCCCTGAGGCAGACGCCTCGTTTACCCGTCAAACGGCACAGGTATGTGCGGTGTTGACTGCCGATTGTCTGCCTGTGCTGCTTTGCGATCGTGGCGGCGGCATTGTTGCCGCCGCGCACGCTGGTTGGCGAGGGCTGGCCGATGGGGTGCTGGAGGCGACCGTTTCAGCCATGCAGGTACCGCCGCGCGACATCCTTGTCTGGATGGGGGGCGCCATCGGACCTCAGGCATTTGAAGTGGGGGAGGAGGTGAAGCAGACATTCATGGACCGGCATCCCGAAACTGTAGCGGCATTTACTCCGCATCCGGCCTCCATTCCAGGGAAGTGGTTTGCTGATATCTATCAACTTGCGCGCATTCGCTTAATGCACATCGGCGTGCGGGACATATACGGCGGCGGACGTTGCACCTTCAGTGACCCGGTAAACTTCTACTCTTATCGCCGCGACGGCGTGACAGGGCGTATGGCGTCGCTGATCTGGCTCGATCAAGCGCTTTGAGGCCGCCTGAGAACGCGATTCCCTCCGCTGGTGAGGAGGCAAACCAGCGAAGGGGGAGCGTTCCTGCCTGTTACTTGATCAGAAATTCGTTCTTCGAACGGCCCTTGGCCATGGCATCGGCCAGCCATCTTGGTGCGCGGCCACGGCCCGACCAGGTCTCGCCCGTAGCCGAGTTGCGGTATTTGGCCGCGACCGGGGCACGGGACTTGGCCCTTTTCGCGCCTCCCTTCAGATCGGCCACCGTAATCCCGAATTCCTTCATCCTGGCCTGAATCTCCGCTACGACTGCGGCAATTTCTCCGCGCCGTGCGGCCTCGGCCTGCTGAAGCAAAGCCTCTGCCTGAGCTTTCAGTTCTTTGTAAGTTGCCATCATTATTCCTTTCGTTAATTAAACAGGATCCGTTTGAATATTGATTTGACCGGAATTTCAAGCGCGCAATCCATTTGAAATTCCGGTCGAGTCATGGCACTGGCTGCCACATCTCTCGCTAGACGTTTCATTATATGAATAAACAAAAAATTTTTAATGGGTGTTTTGTAAATTTATTCCCCTTCCACGAAACCCGATCGTTCATCCTTTGCACAAGATGCTACATGGCCGGGCCGGGTGAATATTAAAGCAGGGATAGGTATTGAGTCAGTTTTGATCGTTTATTCACGGCTGCCTGCGGGGTTGTGGCAGTTCACTAGATAGTGGCCCATAAAACAGGTGGCTTTGGGTTTTTAAAATCGGGGAGTCGGTTTTCTGCTGTGATGAGGCGTGAACGCTGGGTTAAACCGGTCGGTTATGCGTCGAGCAGTCGACTTTTATTGCAATATTCAAGGAAATGCTGTGCCTTCCGTTGGGCCATAAGTCGGCACCTGAGCGTGCGATGAGGTCGTGACACGGTCTTTCTCATTAAGGCCTGTGTCGGATGAAATGCCTGATGGGATCACCAGGCAGCAGGGACCCAATCGGGTTGGGGTTTGATAAAATCACCGGTTTTTTGCGCCAGGAACACGAACCATGTCGGATCACTACGACGATTTGCAGCAGAGCTACGGGCGCTGCCTGCGGGAGAAGAACTTCATCGAGCGTTTCTATGAAATCTTTCTGTCCAGCCACCCGGACATCGCTCCGATGTTTGCAGAAACCGATTTCCAGAAGCAGCGTATGGCCCTGCGTCGGGGTATCAGCGCAGCGATCTCGCATGCGGCCGGCAGTTCGCTTGCCCGCCGTACGATCGACCAGATGGCCGACGCGCACTCGCGCACGGGCCACGCGCCGGTGCCTCCCCAGCTTTACCCCTATTGGCTGAACAGCCTGCTGCAGGCTGTCAGCGAAACCGATCCCGCAGCGAATCCGCAGTTGATCGAGCGCTGGCGTCAGGGCATGACGGTTGTAACTGACACCTTCATCAAACATCACTGAGCGGCGCCACCAAAGTCTTCCCTGACGCGCAGGTAGCGTGGAAAGCGCGGCAGCCCGTTTTTCGTCAGGTGTTGATAACGATAGGTGATGCGGGTCCCAATGGGGGGCGGTTGACGGCGTATCGCATCGGAGAGCCCGCTGCCGAGCCCGAAGCGTTTGCCGTCTGGCATTTCCATCTGCAATGCTCCGGTCATGCCCTGATATTTGCCTTTTCCCGGCGTGTGGCCGACCACGACCGCTTCAGCATCCTGCCAGGGTTTCAGCTTCAGCAGCACATCGCTGCGTCCAGTCAGGTAGGGGGCGTCGGCACGGTGCAGCATCAGGCCTTCGCCACCTGCGCGGATCACGGCATCGAGTTGCTTTGTCAACGCGGCATGACTGGTCACGCGCGTCTGTCCCACCGCCTGGAGCCAGGGCACTTTGGCTTCGGCAGCGATTGCGCGCATCTGCCGGACGCGCGCGCTGAAGTCGCCAGCTGCACCGGGTAATTCGAAAATCAGATAGCGCACCTGTCGCCAGTCGGCATCTACGGGTTCGATTTTTCGTACCGTCCCCGACAGTGCGTCGAAACGGTCACGGCCAATCCACAATTCGCCATCCAGCGGAACTGCCGGGAAATTTCTTGTGAACCAGACCGGCGCCGGAACGATCCCCCCGCCGCGGAAGCGCAGGGTGTCCCCGTCCCATTGCGCACGTACGCCGTCGAGTTTCTCGCTTACCCAGTACTGGGTAACATCGATGTCAGCGGCATACGTCTCCGCCAAAAGCATCGCCGGAGCAGGCGGGCTGTCGGCCCATGCCGGCGGCGAAGCCAGCGCCAGCAGCACCAGCCAGAGTGCGGAGAGTGGCGGTGCTAGTCCAGCCACTTGTGCAGGAACTGCGCGTGACCCATGGCAGGGTCGAGCTGATAGGCCATGAAACCCAACCGCTGGTACAAGGCACGCGCGGACGTATTGCCGTCCAGTACCTCCAGCGTCAGTTTGCAGGCGTCGCGTTCGCGGGCGATCGCCTCGACCTCGGCAAACAGCAGTGCCGCGATGCCCCGGCCGCGGTGGCTGGAGGCGACCACTACGTCATGCACGTTGACAAGCGGACGGCAGGTAAACGTGGAAAAGCCCTCGATGGCGTTAATCAGTCCGACCGGCGTGTCGCCGTCGAACGCCAGTACGCTGAAAATGAAGGGACGCGCGGCAAGCGCATCGAGCAGATTGACGCGCGCATAGTCGGACAGCGGTTCGCCGCCGCCCGCCGGATCGCGCATGTAATGATCCATCAGATCGATCAGTGCGGCGGCATGTGCCGGATCGCCGTAATGGGCGCGGACGATTTCGATCATTCGATGCGCATCGACAGGTCCACCGCGCGAATATGCTTGGTGAGGCTGCCGATGGAAATGCGATCGACGCCGGTTTCGGCCACCGCGCGCACCGTTTCCAGCGTGATGTTGCCGGAGGCTTCGAGCAGGGCGCGGCCATGGGTGACTTGCACCGCGTGGCGCAGGTCGGCGAGACTGAAGTTGTCGAGCAAGATGAGCGGTGCGCCGGCGCTCAGGGCCTGTTCGAGTTCGTCGATATTTTCCACCTCGATCTGCACGCTGACTTTGTCCTCTGCCAGCCGGAACGCCGCTTCCAGCACCTCCGCGATGCCGCCTGCCGCCGCGATGTGGTTTTCCTTGATCAGGATGCCGTCGTACAGGCCCACGCGTTGATTCTGCCCGCCGCCCACCCGCACCGCGTATTTCTCGGCGATGCGCAGGCCGGGCAGGGTTTTTCGGGTATCCAGAATCGCCGCATGGGTGCCGCGCACGGCCTCGACATAGGGCCGGGTGGCGGTGGCCACCGCCGACAGGGTTTGCAGGAAATTCAGCGCCGGGCGTTCGGCGGTCAGCAGCGCGCGCGCATTGCCGTGGATGTCGGCCAGCACGTCGCCGGCCGCCACGGTGTCGCCCTCGTTGACCCGCCACTCGATGGCGCAACCGAGGTCGAGCGCCTTGAAACAGGCGTCGAACCAGGGCCGGCCGGCGATCACCGCGGTTTCGCGGGTGATGACGCGGGCGCGGGCGGTTTGCATCTGGGGGATGAGCCGGGCGGTGAGGTCATTAATCGCCTTGGGCGCGCGCAACGCATCGTTCGCCCCCTCCCCCTTGAGGGGGTAACCAGCGACTTGTCCGCTTGCGGGCTTAGTCGAATGACTAGTAGTTCCATCAGAGGGCTGGGGAGAGGGTGAAGCCCCTTCGCGCGGCCCTATCAGGTCTTCTTCCAGTGCGCGCGCGACGTCGGATAAAACCTGATCTACATTCAATTCAGACATGGCGGCTTGAAATCGCCTGAGTAGGCATCATTTGGATGACATCGAATATACCTTAAGCACGAGGCCATTTATGCGTTTTGACAAGCTCACCACCCAGTTCCAGCAGGCGTTTTCCGATGCGCAAAGCCTCGCCGTCGGCGGCGACCATGCCTACATCGAGCCGCCGCACCTGCTGCTCGCGCTCCTGAATCAGGAAGGCGGCGGCGCGGCGGCCATTCTGTCGCGCGCCGGCGTCCAGGTGCCCGCCCTGAAAGCCTCGCTGGCCCAGGCGCTGACCCGCCTGCCCAAGGTCGAAGGTCAGGGCGGCGAAGTGACGGTCGCGCGCGACCTCAACAACCTGCTGAACCTGACCGACAAGGAGGCGATGAAGCGCAACGACGCCTTCATCGCCTCCGAGCTGTTTTTGCTGGCGGCGTTGGACGACAAGGGCGAAACCGGCCGCTTGTTGAAGCAGCACGGCGCGCAGAAAGCCGCGCTGGAACAGGCGATTGCGGCCGTGCGCGGCGGCGAAAACGTGCAGTCGCAGGAAGCCGAAGGCCAGCGCGAGGCGCTCGCCAAATATACGCTCGACCTCACCGCGCGGGCGCGCGAAGGCAAGCTCGACCCGGTGATCGGGCGTGACGACGAAATCCGCCGTTCGATCCAGATCCTGCAGCGCCGCACCAAAAACAACCCGGTGCTGATCGGCGAACCGGGCGTCGGCAAGACCGCCATCGTCGAAGGCCTGGCGCAGCGCATCGTCAATGACGAAGTACCGGAAACGCTGAAAGGCAAGAAGGTGCTGGTGCTGGACCTGGCCGCACTGCTGGCCGGCGCCAAATACCGCGGCGAATTCGAGGAGCGGCTGAAAGCCGTGCTGAAGGAACTGGCGATGGACCCAGGCCGCTACATCATGTTCCTGGACGAGCTGCACACTCTGGTCGGCGCCGGCAAGGCCGAAGGCGCGATGGATGCGGGCAACATGCTGAAGCCGGCGTTGGCGCGCGGCGAGCTGCACCTCATCGGCGCCACCACGCTCGACGAATACCGCAAGTATGTGGAGAAGGACGCCGCGCTGGAGCGCCGCTTCCAGAAGGTGCTGGTCGACGAGCCCAGCGTCGAATCGACCGTCGCCATCCTGCGTGGCCTGCAGGAGCGCTATGAACTTCACCACGGCGTCGCCATCACCGACCCAGCGATCGTGGCGGCGGCGGAACTCAGCCATCGCTACATCACCGACCGCTTCCTGCCCGACAAGGCCATCGACCTGATCGACGAAGCCGCGGCGCGCGTCAAGATGGAAATCGACTCCAAGCCCGAGGTGATGGACAAGCTCGACCGTCGCATGATCCAGCTGAAGATCGAGCGCGAGGCGGTGAAGAAGGAGAAGGACGAGGCGTCCAAAAAACGCCTGCAACTCATCGAGGACGAGTTGCTGACCCTGCAGCGCGAATCCAACGACCTGGAAGAAATCTGGAAGGCTGAAAAGGCCCAGGTGCAGGGCTCGGCGCACATCAAGGAAGAAATCGACAAGCTGCGCGGCGAAATGGTCGAACTGCAGCGCCAGGGCAAGCTCGACAAGGTCGCCGAGATCCAGTACGGCAAACTGCCGCAGCTGGAAGCCCAGTTGAAGCACGCCGAATCGGCCGACACCAAGCCCGTGTTCAAGCTGCTGCGCACCGAAGTCGGCGCCGAGGAAATCGCCGAAGTCGTCTCGCGGGCCACCGGTATTCCGGTCTCCAAGATGCTGCAGGGCGAGCGCGACAAGCTCTTGCACATGGAAGATAAGCTGCACAGCCGCGTGGTGGGGCAGGACGAAGCCGTGCGCGTCGTCTCCGACGCCATCCGCCGGTCAAGGGCGGGCCTGTCCGACCCCAACCGGCCGCTCGGATCCTTCCTGTTCCTCGGCCCCACCGGCGTCGGCAAGACCGAGCTGTGCAAGACGCTGGCCGAATACCTGTTCGATTCCGCCGACCACATGATCCGCATCGACATGAGCGAATTCATGGAGAAGCACTCGGTCGCCCGCCTGATCGGCGCGCCGCCCGGCTACGTCGGCTATGAGGAAGGTGGTTACCTGACCGAAGCGGTGCGCCGCAAACCCTACTCCGTCATTCTGATGGACGAGGTAGAAAAGGCGCACCCGGACGTCTTCAACGTGCTGCTGCAGGTGCTCGACGACGGCCGCCTCACCGACGGCCAGGGCCGCACCGTCGACTTCCGCAACACCGTGATCGTGATGACCTCCAACCTCGGCAGCCAGATGATCCAGCAGATGAGCGGCGACGATTACCAGGTCATCAAGCTCGCCGTGCTGGGCGAAGTGAAGTCCTACTTCCGCCCCGAGTTCATCAACCGCATCGACGAAGTCGTCGTCTTCCACGCACTGTCCGAATCGCACATCGCCAGCATCGCGCGCATCCAGCTGCAAGGTCTGGAGCAACGCCTGGCGCAGATGGAGATGAAGCTCGACGTCACCGAAGCCGCGCTGGCCGAAATCGCCAAGGCCGGCTTCGACCCGATCTACGGCGCGCGTCCGCTCAAGCGCGCGATCCAGAGCGAACTGGAAAACGCGCTGGCGAAGGAAATCCTGTCCGGACGCTTCGCGCCCAAGGACACCATCCGGGTGGATGCGCAGGGCGGAGTGTTCAGTTTCGAGCAGGCTTGAGCTGGCCAGTCTGATCGAAATGGCAAGGTAAAAGAGGGTGGTTTTCCGCCCCCTTTTTTTGTGGGTATTGGGTTGGGATTAAGGGTTGGTCGCGACCTGTTTCGAGCTGCGTATTTGTTCGGCCTTTGTTCTGGCTGACCGCTGGCGGCTCAGGGGATAGCAGTCAGTGCACAGCCGCGCTCATTATGGAGCTCTTGGCAAGATGTCTTCGGCGCCCCTTCGATTTGAGTGGTCGCCAGCTTGGGATACCCGGGTCAAGGAACAGGCATCAGGCCAGCCACCTCGACTGCCTCAAACTGGCCGGTTTCAGCCTCTAGAAGATCGGCTTCTTGATAAGGCCCAGTTTGTTTTTCACGTGTTTTTGCTCGATTCCAGGGTACCCCCTAGAATGGATTGACGATTTAACTCACTGGATTGGCCTTGTTTACTCGTTTTTCCAATGCTTTGCTGCTGCTGGTTTCGCTGTGCGCGATGCCGGCGCACGCGTTGACGGTGGAGGTGGATGCGCCGGATGAGATCAAGGCGCTGCTGACGCAGCATCTGGAAGCGGCGCGCGCGGCGCGGCTGGGCGAGGTACTGGATGAGGCAGAACTGGCGAGGTTGCGTAGCGTAAGCGCTGGAACCGCACGCGAACTGTTGGAGACGGAAGGCTACTTTTCACCCCGGATCGACAGCTCTCTGGCTCAGACCGGTGAAAACTGGTTATTGCGTTACACCGTGACCCCGGGCCCTCGCACGCTGGTTCGCTCGGTGAAGATCGAGTTCGTTGGGGCCATCGTCGATGCGGATGAGGCGCGCTTGCGCATGCGCGCGGAGCGCGGCTTTACGCTCCTGCCGGAAATGCCATTTCGTCAGGCAGACTGGAGTGCAGCCAAGGTGGCGCTGCTTCGACCGCTGCTGACTACCCGTTACCCGGCGGCGCGGCTGGCAGCGAGCGAAGCGCGCATCGACCCCGAGGCGAGAGCGGCTGATTTAATGCTGGCGGTGGACAGTGGACCGGCATTTTTTTATGGCGACCTGCTTATCAGCGGCAGTCAACGTTATCCCGAATCGATCATTCGTAATTTGAGTCCGCTCAAGCCCGGTCAACCCTATCGCCAGCAGGATTTGCTGGACTATCAGTCGGCACTGGATACGAGTGACTATTTCGTGCAGGCCACGGTACGCATCGATCCTGATTCTGCGCTGGCTGAAGCCGTGCCAATCCAGATTGATGTGGTGGAGCGGCCGGAAAAAATGTTCAGCGTGGGTGCAGGTATCAGCACCGAAACCGGTGCGCGGATGCAGGCGTCGTGGTTGCATCGCGATATGTTTGATCGCGGCATGCGTTTCAAGCTTGATGCAAGGCTGGAATCCACGCGGCAGACCGGGGCAGCGGAACTGGCCTGGCCGCGGACTACCCGTGGCTATGAAAACAGCTTGGGCCTGCTGTTGAAACAGGAAGATATTGAAGGGCAGGAGACGCGTTCAACGGTACTGGTTGGCAAGCGCACGCGTACGCGAGGCCAGATCGATGCCACGCAGTCTTTGCAATACCAGACCGAGGAACAGGATATCGGTGATGTGGTGAGCGAGCGTAATCGGGCGCTGACCGCCAACTATGCGTGGACGCAACGCACGGTGGGGCGTGCGTTCTATCCGCGGCGCGGTCATGTGCTCACCCTGCAGGGGGGCGGGGCGTTGGAATCCGTGCTGTCGGACACCACGTTTGCGCGGCTGTATGGCCGTCACACGCAGTATTTTCCGGCTGGCGAGAATGGCAGGCTGATTCTGCGCGGCGAACTCGGCAGCGTGCTGGCCGATACGCGCGACGGCATTCCCACCGACTTTCTGTTCCGCGCCGGCGGCGACAACTCGGTGCGCGGCTACGCTTATCAAAGCCTTGGGCGTTCGCTGACGGGGGGGGTGGAGTCCGTGCGCTACCTTGCCACAGGGAGTGTCGAGTACAACCATTTTTTTGGCGGCAACTGGGGTGTGGCCGTGTTTGTCGATGCAGGCGACGCAGCCGACCGCCCGGACAAGCTGTCCCCGGTGTTCGGTTACGGCGTCGGCGCGCGTTATCGCTCGCCGGTGGGGCCGATCAATTTCGACCTGGCGTATGGCGAAGCCACCGATGAATTCCGCCTGCACTTTTCGCTCGGGGTGTCGTTTTGAAGCGCCTTGCCTGGGGCATGGCGTCGCTATTGGCCAGTGCGGTCGTATTGATTCTGGCCGTGTTGTGGCTGACCACTACGGCCACGGGATTTTCGTGGCTGGTGAAACAGGCCGCGCCGTTGAGCGACGGCCGCCTGGTGTTCGAAGGCGTGGAAGGTCATTTGGGCGCGCCGCTCCGCATCCGGAAACTGACCATCAGGACGGATACGCAGCGCATCACCCTGCAACGGGTGCAACTGGACTGGCAACCCCGATTGCTGTGGCATCGGCTGATTGAGGTCGACTTGCTGGCGGCGCAACAGGTGCGGGTGGAGGTGCTTGGAAAAGCCCCCGCTCCGCTGGCCTATCCCGCCACCTTGCGCGGGGCGTTGGACATCCGCGTGGCCGCGTGGGATGTGGCGCAACTCGACGTGGTCGATCAGGGCCGGACGCTGAGCTTCCATGCGCTGCATGGCAAGGTGGACGGCAGGGGCGACCGCTTTGACTTCATTGTTGCGGCAGGGACGCCGTGGGCAGACGTGGATGGACGGTTCGGCATCCGGAAGGACGCACCGTTCAAATTGCAGGGCCAGTTCAATGCGACCCGTGACACGCCCGCGCAAGCTGTGCTTGCCCTGACAGGCGAACTGGCGGCGATCGATTTCAAGCTGGATGGACAGGCTGAAGGCATGAATGTCATGGCCAATGGGCAGGTGGCGCCGTTTGCTCGCGTGCGTTTTTCGAGGCTGCTGGTGGCCGGGGAGGGGATCGACCCGCGCCGGTTCGTGGCGGGCGCGCCGAGCGCCGACCTGGCGTTTTCCGGCGTGTTCGAAGGCCGGCCGGGCGAGCGCCTGCTCGGCACCTTCAGCCTGTCCAACCGGCTGGCCGGGCGCTTCGACCAGCAGCGTCTGCCGCTCGCCAATCTCACCGCTGCGGTGTTCGGCGACTTTACGCGCGCCGACTTCAGCGCGCTGGCGATCGATCTTGGCGCGGCCGGTCAGTTTAGCGGGGACGGCCAGTGGCGCGATAACCGATTTACGCTGAATCTGGAAAGTTCGCGCCTGAATCTGGCCGGGCTGCACCGCGACCTGAATACCACGCGCATCCGGACGACGCTTCAACTGGCGGGCGATGCGGCTCGCCAGACGCTCAACGGCGAAGTAAACGAAGTCTGGGGGCAGGGACGCTTCACGCTCAGTCATGCCGATGCAACACTGCGGCTGGAAGCAGCGAATTTTGAGGGACAGGCGGGACGCTTGAGTGCGAGCGGCGCCTTGCGGCTGGATGCAAGCCGTGCGTTTTCCGCCGAGTTCGATGCTGTGCAGATCAATCCGGCGCGCTTCGGCAAGTTTCCACGTGGGCGGCTGAATGCGCGAGGCCAGGCAAGCGGCGTGCTGCTGCCCGACTTGCGGTTGCATGCGCAGTTCACCTTGCCGCCAGGCGAGCTCAATGGCCGTCCGGTCACCGGGCAGGGTTTGGTGCGCTATGAAAATCACCATCTCGCCGAGGCCGACGTCAATGTGAATCTTGCTGGTAATCAGGCGGTGGTGAAGGGAGCCTTCGGTCGAGCAGGGGATCGCCTTGACTGGGTCATCGATGCGCCCGCGCTGGCGCGCCTCAACCTCGGTCTGGGGGGAAGCTTGAGCAGTCGCGGTAGCGTGATCGGCGATTCCAAACAGCCCCAGGTCGAGGCGCTGATCGATGCCAGCAACCTGCGCTTGCCGGGCGGTATTGCGGTCGACATGCTGAATCTGAAACTCGATCTGCAGGCTACAGCCAACGGTGTTTTTAATGGCCGACTCGATGCTGGTGGTGTGCAAGTGGCGGGGCAACGGCTGAGCGCCCTTCACGCCATTTTGCAGGGGCGCCGCAATGCCCATACGCTGACGCTCGATGCACGCCTGCCTGATTGGCAGACGACTGCGAGCCTGGCAGGCGAACTGGATGACTCGTTCACGTGGCGTGGCCAGCTGAAGCAGGCCGACGTGCAGGGACGCTGGCCGATGCAGTTGATGGCGCCGGCCACCCTGTTGCTGTCGCGTGATCAGCAGCAGGTGAGCCAGCTGGCGCTTATGCTGGCGGATGGCCAACTGACGATCGAGCAGTTCAATCGCCAGGGTACGCAGATGGCCAGTCGCGGCACGCTCGCGAATCTGCCGCTGGCGCCGTTCCTGGCGCTGCTGAAAACCGCGCCACCCTTCACCACGGATATCAGGGCCGGAGGCGACTGGAATTTGCGTGTCGGCGACACTCTCGACGGCCAGGTCCGGCTGCGCCGTCAGTCAGGCGATATCCGCATGAACGAACCGGCACAGAGCCTCGGGCTGACGATGCTTGTGCTCGATCTCAAGGCCGAGGCCAGCCGTGTCACCGCGCATCTTGATGCAGCCAGCCGTGACGCCGGCCAGCTTCGTGCGGACGGGAGTGCCACGCTGGAACGTGCCGGGGCCTGGTTCGTCCTGCCGCGTACTGCACCGCTGGCATGGACAGCGCAGCTCGACGTGCCCGACCTGCGTCTGGTCAAACTTTTGCTGCCGGTCGGCACTCGGCTGGATGCTCGCCTGGCCGCTCAACTCTCGGGCGGCGGCAGCCTGGCTGCGCCACGCATCAATGGGCAGATTGAATCCAGCCAGATCCGGTTTTCCATGCCGGAAGAAGGCGTGACGATTACCGACGGCATGCTCAGACTCATTCTGACCGATGACCGTGTGCGTGTGCAGGAAGGCGAACTGAAGGGCAGCAGTGGGCGGGTCGTGGTGAGCGGGGAGGCCCAGTTGAACAATCCGCAGGCCGGTCTTGCGCTGAATTTTGAAAAGTTTGCTGTCAGCAATCGCAGCGATCGCCGGATAATCGTATCCGGCACCGCACATCTCAACATTGATCCCGGGCGACTGGAGCTCACGGGCGAACTCACCGCTGACCGTGCCAGGCTGGAAATGCAGGAAGCCAGTCGGCCGACGCTGTCATCCGATGTCGTCGTGACGGGCCGGCCAGCGCGCGAAAAATCCGCTGTCCAGCGCATCCCGCTGCAACTCGACCTCAAACTGAATCTTGGAGAGGACTTTCTGTTCAAGGGCGGCGGGCTCGATGCACGGCTGGGGGGCCAGCTTCGCGTGTTCACGGTAAATGAGGCATTGCGTGGCGAAGGTCGCATCCGGGTAGTTGAAGGGCGTTATTCGGCCTATGGGCAGTCACTCGCGATTGAGCGTGGCGTGCTGACCTTCGTGGGCCCGATCGACGATGCGGGGATTGATGTCCTGGCCGTGCGTAAAATGCCCACGGTCAAGGCTGGCGTGCTCGTCAGGGGCACGGTGCAGCGTCCGAGGGTGACGCTTTACTCCGATCCGGCCTTGCCCGATACAGAGAAGCTCTCCTGGCTGGTGCTGGGCCATGGACTGGACAAGGGCGGGCAGCAGGAATTTGCCTTGCTGCAGATTGCGGCCGGCGCGCTACTGGGCCAGGCGGAATCGGTGGGTTTTCAGGCACAGCTTGCCAACGCGCTGAGCATCGACACTTTTGAAGTTCGTGCGGGTGAAGGCGAAGACCTCTCTACAAGCGTGGTCAGTATCGGCAAGCGCTTGTCTTCGCGCACCATACTGAGTTACGAACAGAGTCTCGACGGGCTGAGCCAGGTGGTCAAGGTGCTGTACCAGCTGACGCCGAGTGTGCGGCTGGAAGCGCAAGCGGGCCAGCAAAGCAGTTTCGATGCGTTCTACACGCGGGAATACGACTGAAGCAATCAAAACCAGATGGTAGAATCGGGCGTATGTTCGACGTCCGCACCACCGCCATGACTTCCTTGCGCCGAATGCCGGTCCCGGCCGGAGGCTGCCGTTGATGCGCATCCTGCTTTCCAACGATGACGGGTATTTTGCCCCCGGCCTTGCGGCACTGGCGCAAGCGCTGACGTCGCTGGCAGACGTTACCGTGGTTGCTCCTGAGCGCGACCGGAGCGGCGCCTCGAATTCACTGACGCTTGATCGCCCGCTGATGCTGCGTCAGGCGCCTGGCGGTTTTTATTACGTCAACGGTACGCCGACCGATTGCGTGCATCTCGCCGTCACAGGCATGCTCGATCACATGCCCGACATGGTGATATCCGGCATCAATCACGGCGCCAATATGGGTGACGATACGATCTATTCCGGCACGGTCGCCGCCGCCACCGAAGGCTATCTGCTGGGCATCCCCTCGATTGCCGTTTCGCTCGCCAGTCACAATGCCGTGCATTTTGGTACGGCCGCGCGGGTGGTGGCCGAACTGGTGCAGCGCATCCAGCTGCACCCCCCCACCGAACCGATGCTGCTCAATGTCAATGTGCCGGATCGT
Source organism: Thiobacillus denitrificans (assembly GCA_002424845.1). GTDB lineage: Bacteria > Pseudomonadota > Gammaproteobacteria > Burkholderiales > Thiobacillaceae > Thiobacillus > Thiobacillus denitrificans_F. Next base: position 81,209 of record DILD01000028.1, read on the forward strand.
GCGTGGAACGATCTGGATGGTCTCAGCGTGACACGGCTGGGCAAGCGCCACAAGGCCGAATCTGTGGTGAAAACCACCAACCCGAGGGGCCAGACTGTCTACTGGGTGGGGGCTGCCGGTGCTGCACAGGATGCCGGTGAGGGCACAGACTTTCATGCCGTGGCCAGCGGTTTTGTTTCGATTACCCCGCTGCAAATGGATCTCACTCGTTTCAGCCAGATGGATAGCGTGAGTGCATGGCTGAAACCCTGAACGCTCGCGCCGGTATCGGCATGACATCGGCACGCACGCGTGGTCGCATGGTTGAGCGCCTGCGTGAGCAAGGCATCCGCGACGAAACCGTGTTGGCCGCGATGGGTAATGTCCCCCGCCATCTTTTTGTCGATCAGGCGCTGGAGTCGCGTGCCTATGAAGATACGGCGCTGCCGATCGGGTTCGGCCAAACTATTTCCAATCCTTATATCGTTGCACGCATGGCCGAGTTGGCACGCCACGGCGAGAGCGGCCAAGGACATGCGCTCGGCCGCGTGCTGGAGATCGGCCTCGGTTGTGGTTATCAGGCTGCGGTGCTGGGCAGACTGGCACGTGAAGTGGTGTCGATGGAACGCATTGCCGCACTGGTTGGAAAAACACGTGTGCGCCTGCGTGAATTGCGGGTCAACAACGTCAAGATAAAACATGGAGATGGCATGCATGGGGCAAAGGATTTCGCGCCTTTCGACGCCATCGTGATTGCCGCTGCGTTTGCCGAGGTGCCGCAAGAACTGCTGCCGCAACTCGTCGATGGCGGGCGTTTGGTGATGCCGCTCGGCAATGCCACACAGACATTGTGTGTGGTGGAGCGTCAGGGCGATTCGTTTGTCGAGCACCTGCTCGAAGGGGTGAAGTTTGTTCCCTTGCTACCGGGGGTTGCGTGAGCAGAGGGTGGCTGCTTGTGTTGCTGGTATTGGCTGGTTGCACGGCATCCGGACCCGCACCTGTGAGTGATCGCTCCCAGGTGCGCAATGCAGCCATAAGCGGGGCGCCGCGCCCGGTCACGCCACAGATAGCGCCATCCACGAATGGGCTGCATACCGTGCAGCCCGGCGATACGCTCTATGCCATCGCCTTTGCCAACGGTTTGGATTATCGCGAGATCGCAGTCTGGAATCACCTCGATTCGCCGGATCGCATTCTGGTCGGCCAGCCCTTGCGGTTGACGCCGCCGCCGGGCGCGATTGAAACCAAACCGCTCAACGACGAACCGGTGCCACGCGCGCGCCCCTTGACTCATCAGTCCGAAATCCGCGAGCCGCAAGCGGTGTTGCTGCCCTATTCCGAGGCCAACTGGGCGCAGGTGTCAAATGCCCGGCCGGTGGTCGCCCCTGTTTCGGTCGAACCAAAGCCTGTCGCTACGCCGGCTGTGGCGGAGCCTGTTTCCAGTGCGGGGAGCGTTCGATGGATGTGGCCGACAGATGGCGTAGTGATCGGGCATTTCGGCTCGGCAGGCGGCAAGGGTATCGATATCGCCGGACAGCGTAATGCGCCGGTGAAAGCGGTGGCCCCGGGGAAAGTGGTATACAGTGGCAGTGGCCTGCGCGGTTATGGTCGCTTGCTGATCGTGAAGCACGCAGGTGAGTATTTGTCCGCCTATGCGCATAATGAATCCATCCTGGTGAAAGAAGGAGACATGGTGACAGCCGGGCAAAAGATTGCATTGATGGGGGATAGCGATGCTGACCGGGTCAAGCTGCATTTTGAAATCCGCCGTTATGGCAAGCCGCTTGATCCAATGAGTCATCTGCCGGGGCGTTCATGAGCAAAGACCTTGACGACGAATCCGAAGATTTGATGTCTGATGAACCTGAGGCATCAGAGTCTGCCGTCCAGGATTCGGCGGATGAACTGGCGTCCGCCATTCTCGGTGAGCCGCAAGTCGATGTGACCCAGTTGTACCTTAACGAAATCGGCAAGGCGGCGTTGCTGACCGCGGCAGAAGAGGTTGCGTTGGCTCGGCGCGTGGTTCTGGGCGATTTCGAGGCGCGCCAGATCATGATCGAGCGCAATCTGAGGCTGGTGGTCAACATCGCCAAGCATTATGCGAATCGCGGGCTGACCCTGCTCGATTTGGTGGAGGAGGGGAATCTTGGTCTGATTCATGCGCTGGAAAAATTCGATCCTGAGCGGGGCTTCCGCTTTTCCACCTACGCCACCTGGTGGATCCGGCAGAATATCGAACGTGCGATCATGAACCAGTCGCGTACGATTCGCCTGCCGGTGCACATCATCAAGGAACTCAACATTTACCTGCGTGCCAAACGTCATCTGGAAACCCACGGCGTGACCGACGCCAGTCTGGACGACGTTGCCGCGCTGACCGGTCATCCGGTGGAGGATGTGCGCCGCATCATGCAACTGAACGAAAGGGTGGCTTCGCTTGATGCGCCGCTCGATGTCGATCCGTCACTATCGCTGGGCGAGGCCATCGCTGACGACAATGCCCACCTTCCGGACGAGATGCTGCAGATCGAGGAAATCGAGCACCACGTTCACGAGTGGCTGGCCCAGCTCAACGACAAACAGCGCTGGGTGATTGAACGGCGATTTGGCCTGAACGGCTACGAAGCCTGCACGCTGGAGGATCTGGCGCACGAATTGCAGGTTACCCGCGAACGTGTGCGGCAGATCCAGATGGAGTCCCTGCGCGTATTGAGACAGTTGCTGAAGCGACGAGGTGTTTCCAGGGACGAATTGTTCTAGCCGGAGCAGGTGATGGGATATTGGCTGCGCCTCGCAGTGCGCTGTCGCTTGAGGGTACAACCATGATCAACTGGCTACAGATCGATACCGTCTTGCTGGATATGGACGGCACACTCCTCGATCTGCATTTTGACAACCATTTCTGGCTGGATCACATGCCGCGCCGCTATGCCGAATATCACGGCCTTGAGACGGAGACGGCGCGTGCACGCCTGACGGCGCATTACGAACGCCACAGCGGTACCCTCAACTGGTATTGCCTGGATTTCTGGAGCAGCGAGCTGGCGCTCGATGTTGTGCGGTTGAAGGAGGAAGTTGCGCACCTGATTGCGGTACGCCCGGACGTCCCGGCGTTTCTTCAGGCACTCCGCAATTCCGGCCGTCGCGTGGTGATGGTCACCAACGCCCACCCCAAGAGCCTGGACCTGAAAATGCGTGAAACCCGCATCGAGCGCTATTTCGATGCACTGATTTCCGCGCATCAGGTGGGTCTGCCCAAAGAACATCCGGATTTCTGGCAGAGATTGCAGGCGATCGAACCCTATGACAGGCAGCGCACGCTGTTTGTCGATGACAGTCTTCCTGTGCTTAATAGCGCACGGGCTTATGGCATTGGCCAATTGCTGGCGGTGTGCAACCCCGACTCACGACAGCCGCACAAGGATTGCGGCGAGTTCGAGGCGATCACCAGTTTCGAACAGGTGATGCCGGTCGTTTAGGCAGGCATCCCGGGCTCGATCAGCACGGCTGCGCCGATGCTACGTCCTTCAGCAGCGAGGATGTTGTAGGTACGGCACAGCGCCCCGACATCCATCACTTCCAGCCCGATGCGTGCCTCGACCAGCGCTTGCGTCAGCGAGGGAGGGGGGAAGCGCAGGCGGGCGCCGGTTCCCAGCAGCAGGATGTCGAAATCACGCAGTGCGATCCATTCGAAATGAGCGCGGGTCAGTGCGGTAAACCCGAGGCCGGCCCACGGAGCGATTTCGATGCCCTGCGCACTCAGCAACAGGCTGGCATCGAAGCGCTGTCCGTTGATGAGGACATGGTCGTGACCATAGCCGGTAAACAACAGCCGGCCAGCATCGGGGTCGAGATGAAGCTTCATGCTGAAACCTTAGCAGATTCCAGCCGGGCAAGGAGCAGATGCCCGGCCGCCTCCGCGTCACCGAGCCCAGTTTAGTTTGCCGGGGCGGGGCGCCTCCGGTAAAATCCCGAGTTTTCCAAGGCATTGTTTTGTCTTGATTGTTTCGCTTATTTTGCCCATCTGGAAATCACTGTGACGGCTGACAACAGGCCTCGTTTGCGCACCATCCATAAATCGACCAAGCTCGATAACGTCTGCTACGACATCCGTGGGCCGGTGATGGCGCGGGCGCGTCAGATGGAAGAGGAGGGACAGCGCGTCATCAAGCTGAACATCGGCAACCCCGCGCCGTTCGGCTTCGAGGCGCCTGAGGAGATCGTTCAGGACGTGATCCTGAACCTGCCGAATGCCTCGGGTTACAGCGATTCCAAGGGGCTGTTCTCGGCGCGCAAGGCGATCATGCACGAGACCCAGCGCAAGGGCATCGCCGGGGTGCAGATCGACGACATTTTCATCGGCAACGGGGTGTCCGAGCTGATCGTGATGGCGATGCAGGCGCTCCTGAACAACGGCGATGAGGTGCTGGTGCCGGCGCCCGATTATCCCCTGTGGACGGCGGCAGTGAGTTTGGGCGGCGGCAAGCCGCGTCACTACCTGTGCGACGAGGGCGCCGGCTGGCTGCCCGATCTGGACGATATTCGGGCCAAGATCACGCCGCATACCCGTGCCATCGTCATCATCAACCCGAACAATCCGACCGGCGCGCTGTATCCGACCGAATTGCTGCTGGAAATCCTGGAGATTGCGCGGCAGCACCAACTGATCGTCTATGCGGACGAAATCTACGACAAGGTGCTGTTCGACGGGGTGACGCACACATCCATTGCCTCGCTGGCCGAGGATGTGCTGGTCGTCACGTTCAACGGCCTGTCGAAAAATTACCGCGCCTGCGGCTATCGTTCGGGCTGGCTGATCGTGTCGGGCGACAAGCGCCACGCGAAAGACTACCTGGAAGGCTTGAACATGCTGGCGTCGATGCGTCTGTGTTCCAATGTGCCGGGGCAGTATGCGATCCAAACCGCGCTGGGCGGCTACCAGAGCATCAACGATCTGGTTGCGCCGAGCGGACGGCTGACGCGCCAGCGCGACCTGGCGCATGAGCTCTTGACCCTGATTCCCGGTGTGAGCTGCGTGAAGCCGAAGGCGGCGATGTACCTGTTTCCCAAGCTCGACCCCAAGCTGTATCACATCCACGACGACCAGAAATTCATCCTCAACCTGTTGGAAGAGGAGCGCGTACTGGTGGTGCAGGGCAGCGGCTTCAACTGGCCGCACCCGGACCACATCCGCGTGGTATTCCTGCCGCATGAAGAAGATTTGACCGAGGCGATTTCGCGCATGAGCCGGTTCCTCGACCGCCAGCGCGCGCATCGCTGATTTTTTATTTTTCATCCGCGAAGGACGCGAAGAAGCACGAAGAAAACCCTGAAGACAGATTGTCAAAGCATGGCTTTTTTGAATTTACTTCGCGCTTCTTCGCGTCCTTCGCGGATAAAGACTTTTTGATTGAGATTGCTTAAATGAAACCCATCAACGTCGGCCTGCTGGGCCTGGGAACGGTCGGCGGCGGCACCCTTACCGTGCTGCGTCGCAATGCTACGGAAATCACCCGCCGTGCCGGGCGCGAAATCCGCGTGGTCCGCGCGGCCGTGCGCGACCTTGAAAAAGCCAAGTTGCTGGCTGGCGATCTGCCGCTGACGACCAATCCCTTCGACGTGGTCGACGATCCCGAGATCGATATCGTGGTGGAACTGATCGGCGGCTTGGAGCCGGCGCGCGAACTGGTGATGCAGGCGATCGCCAACGGCAAGCATGTGGTCACCGCCAACAAGCATCTGGTCGCCAAGTATGGCAACGAAATCTTCGCCGCGGCGCAGGCCAAGGGCGTGATGGTCGCGTTCGAGGCGGCGGTGGCGGGCGGCATTCCCATCATCAAGGCGCTGCGCGAAGGCCTCACCGCCAACCGCATCGAGTGGCTGGCCGGCATCATCAACGGCACCAGCAACTTCATCCTTACCGAAATGCGCGACAAGGGCGCGGCGTTTGAAGACGTGCTGAAGCAGGCGCAGGAACTGGGCTACGCCGAAGCCGACCCGACTTTCGACATCGAAGGCATCGACGCCGCGCACAAGCTCACCATCCTGTCGGCCATTGCCTTCGGCATCCCGATGCAGTTCGACAAGGCCTACACCGAGGGCATTTCCAAGCTGACGCGCGAGGACGTGCAGTACGCTGAGGAACTGGGCTACCGCATCAAGCTGCTGGGCATCGCCCGCCGCGCTGAAAACGGCATCGAGCTGCGCGTGCATCC
>DILD01000012.1 GCA_002424845.1 Thiobacillus denitrificans
GTGCCGCCGGCCTGCGCAAGCTGGGCGCGCTCGAAGCGCGCGGTCAGCCAGAAACGGCTGCCAACGCCCTCCGTGCTGTCGACCCCGCACTCGCCCCCCATCAATTCAGCGAGGTGGCGGGCAATCGCCAGGCCCAGCCCGCTGCCGCCGAACAGCCGCGTGGTGGACACATCGGCCTGTTCGAACGCTTGGAACAGGCGCGGCAACACGTCGGCGGGAATGCCGATGCCGGTGTCCTCCACTTCGAACCTCACCTGAACACTGTCTGTCGCATCGGTCGCCACGTGCGCGCGCAAGGTGACGTGCCCGTGCGGCGTGAACTTGACTGCATTATTGGCCAGGTTGAGCAGCGCCTGGGTCAGCCGGGTGGTGTCGCCCAACAGGTCGTCCGGCAGGGGGCCGGCCTCGATATGAACCTCGAGTCCCTTGGCGCGGGCCTGCTCGCCCACCATCGACGCGACATGGTCGAGGATACGGCGTAGCGAAACCGGCAGGGATTCGAGCTTGAGCTGACCCGCCTCGACCCTGGACACATCGAGAATGTCGTTGATGAGGTTGAGCAGATGCCGGCCGGAAGCTTCCACGCGATCGAGCTGCTCGCGCTGTTTCGGGTTGAGCGGGCTGCCGCGCAGCAGATAGGCCATGCCGAGAATCGCATTCATCGGCGTCCGGATTTCATGACTCATGTTGGCCAGGAAGGCCGCCTTGGCCCGGGCCGCCGCCTCGGCCTTGTCGAGCGCCAGGCCAAGCTGCTCGGTGCGCTCGCTGACCAGTTGCTCCAGCCGGTGACGATGGTCGTCCAGTTCCTGACCGATCCGCTTTTTCTCGCTGATGTCCTCTTTCACCGCGACGTAATGAGTGATCGTGCCATCCGGCTGGCGCAGCGGCGCGACCAGGGCGAATTCGGTGTATTCGCTGCCGTCCTTGCGCTTGTTGATGAATTCGCCTTTCCAGGGCTGACCCTGCGTCAGCGCGGCCCACAGCGATTCGTGGGTGGCCTTGGGGGTCTTGCCTGAATGCAGGATGCGCGGGTTCTGGCCGATCACCTCTTCGCGGCTGTAGCCGGTGACGCGCAGAAAGGCTTCGTTGACATACTCGATTTCGGCATTCCGATTGGAAATCACGATGCTCTCCGGGCTTTGTTCCACTGCCAGCGCCAGCTTGCGCAATTGCTCCTCGTCGGCCTTGCGCTCGGTGATGTCCGCCCCGGAACTGAGCACGCCGACGATGGCGCCGGCCTCACCGGTCAACAGGGCGTTGTGCCAGGCAAGCAGCCGCTGGCGCCCGTCTTTGCAGAGGACGGTGTTCTCGTGATATTCCTCACTCCCGATGTCGCCGGCCATGATGCGGCGGAAAACCGGGTAAACCGCCGCCATGCCCGCCGGCTGCGGCAGGCAGCATTCGAACCAGTTGCGGCCGAGCAGCTCGTCTTCCGTGTAGCCCAGCAGTTCGCGGCCGAAGCGGTTGATCATGGTGATGCGGCCTTCGATATCCATTGCGACCATGAGGGTCTGGACGGTGTCGAGATAGCGCTGATTGGCGTCGCGCTCGCGGCGCAGCGCAGCGCTGGTTTCCTCGATATGCTTGCGCGCCGCGATGGCGTCTTCCATCAGGTTCAGCGCCGCCTGCCGCGCTTCTTCCTGCTGGCGCAGGGCCTGCTCTTGTTCGTGCTGGCGTTTGGTTTCCAGTGCCCACAAAGCCGCCTTGCGCTCGCTGATGTCATGAACGATGGAATAAATATAGTCGCGGCCGCCCATCCGGACGGGGCCGCTGAATACTTCGACATCGCGGACCGATCCGTCGGCGAGGCGGTGGGTGAGTTCGAAGTAGTGGTGTATTTCCTGGTGTGCTTCCCGCAATTCCATCTGAACGGCTTCGGGCGGCAGATTGACGATGTTGCTGAAGCGCATGGACTTGAGGCGCTCGCGCGGCCAGCCGTAGAAGCGTTCAGCGGCCGGATTGGCATCGATGATAGCCCCATCGATGGGATCTACCAGCAGCATGATCGTGTGATTGTTTTCAAACAGGTTCTGGTAGCGTTCCCCGCGCTCATGCTGTTCAGCCAGATCGAGCTGGCGCTGCATGCGCTCGGCCAGCAGCAGACCCAGCGCCACGGTGATCAGCGGGTAGATCAGCATCACCGGCAGACTGATGCGGGCCAGCACGCTTTGCGCCATTTCCCAGGGCATCAGCAGCATCAGGCCCAGCATCACAACGTGCACGACCAGGCCCATAAGATACAGCTGACGCCAGCCGATATTGACCAGGGGGTGTTTCAAGAGCAGGCGCCAGGCTATCCCGATGAGGCCGGAGGCGAAAATGACCGGGACGCCCGTCACCGCCGCTGCGCCGCCCAATGACCAGCGGTAGGCTGCGGCCATGGCCATGGCGATCGCCGTGGGCAGCGGGCCCAGGAACAGGCCGCTGACGGAGAGCAGCACCGAACGCGTGTCGAAGATGACCCCCGGCAGCAGTGTGGCGCTCGCCTTCATCAGCAGCAACGCGAGCAGGCCGACGAACAGACCCAGTGCCCAGTTTGGCTTGTCCAGCCAGTTGAGCCCCCTGCGCGCCAGAAAAATGTCGATGATCTGGGTGAGGCCGATCAGCAGGGCGGCATTCAGCAGCAGGGAGAAAAACAGGTCGATCAGCGTCATGCCTGTTCGCCCCCGGGCGCGGCGGACGCGTCGTCCATGGCGGAAAGCTCATAGGGCGGCGACTGGTTTAGCGCGGCGGCCAGCCGGTTGACCTCGCGCTTCAGCCGGATCATTTCCATTTCGCGGCCGATCATGGCGTGGTTGAAGCGCTGCAGTTCCTCGTTGTTGCGGCGAAGGTTTTCCTCATTCGCCTTGCGTTCGGTGATGTCGCGCGCAATGCCGTACATGCCGATCACATTGCCGGCCTCGTCATGCAGCGGCCCCTTGACGGCGAGAAAGGTTCGCGTTCCCGCAAGCGTGTCGAACGTGTCCTCCATGGACATGACCCGGTTCTCGTCCATGACCCGCATGTCATGGGCGCGCACCCTGGCTGCCTGCTCGGCGGGATAGATGGCAGTATCGTCCTGGCCGATGATCTGCTCCTCGGTTTTGCCGACATAAGCACAGGCGGCGCGGTTGTACAGGAGGTAACGGCCCTGCCGGTCCTTGGCAAAAATGGCGTCGGCCGAGCCGTAGGCGATTTCCGACAGCAGTTTCAGGGCGTCCAGCTGACTGGCCTGTTCGTGCTGCTTCCGCTGCGAGTGAAACAGTTCGCGACGCTGCAGCAGCAGCACGGCAAGCGTGGTCGACACGAGCCAGGCCAGCAGGCTGACGGAGATGATCCACAAGACATCCCTGTGCTCCGGGGAGAACACTTCATCCCTGTCGATCTTGGCGAGCAGCCACCAGTTCGTGCCTGCTATGGGCTTTGCAGTGCCGATGACGGGCTTGCCCCGGTAATCGACGCCTTCGAGCAGATCGCCGGGCGGGTAATCCGGCGCGAGCGCCTGGCTGGCCAGCAGTTTCGCATTCGACAACGGCAGCCGGAGCTTGAGCGCCGTATCCTTGCGGTGCCGCAACTCGTTGAGGTAGTGCACCGTGTCGCCTTCCTGGCGGAAGAGTATGGTCTCGGCGCTTCTGCTCGGCACCGGCCAGGTTTGCAGAAGGGAATAGATTGTGGATTCAACGTCGGTTCGCAGCACGATGGCCGCGTCGGCTGTTTTTTTCTCCGCTGATGGTGCAAGCGGTGCGACGAAATCCAGGTGCACATGTTCTGGCGGAGGGTCTTGCATGAGGAAAAGGCCGGTCATCGACGGCTTGCCGCTTGCGAGAGCACGGGTCACGCTTTCCCGCAACGTGTTCATTACCCCATGATGAGACGCTGGACCGGCCCGCAACAGGATGTTGCCCTGCGCATCGCAAACCAGGACATCCCGGTAGCGATAGGCAGCGCGATAATCTTCCAGGCGGGCAAGCAGGTGTTCGCGCGTGTCCGGGTCGCCATCGCGACGCCATTCCGCCAAAAGCCGGCTGAACAAGGGCGAGGTGCCCGTCATGCGGGCATCGCTGTAGCGTTCGCCCAGCCAGTCTTCTATCTGACGGACCTTCAACTCGGCGATGGACTGCAGCTGTTTTCCCGCCGCTTCGCGATAGCTGTCCCTGCTGTGCCGTATTCCGATGGTGCCGAGAGAAACGAAAACGACAGCGAGCAGGAAAATGCTGAAATAGAGCGGACCGCGCTTGCCACTAGCCTGAACAGAGCTGATGCCGGTTTTTCCCGAGGCTTCATCATCGGAATATCCGAGCGCGGCGAAGCGCCGCAGGAAATAAAACAGCAGCAGCGAGGTAGCCGAGACGAAGAGCAAGCCCTTGAGGGTGTTGGCCATGGCGAGTTCGACCGAATCCTGCAATAGCGTTTCCACGACACGATCCGAGAACAGGATCCACAGCGCGGCAAAAACGGCATACAGCAGCACGACGCGCACGATGACGCGCAGCTTGTTGCGCGCCACGGCGGAGGAGAGGGTGGTTTTCTGCGAGGTCTGCATGTCGCGAGAAGCTGCTTCCTGCGGTTCGCGGGCCACTTTAGCCGCGCACTCCGCTTTCGCCGCCCAATGCCGCCGCCTCGGCGTCGCTGTAGCGCTGTGCGATGGCGACAAAGTCCTCGTAACAGGCTTCGAAGGCCGCGACCACGTCCGGATCGAAATGCTTGCCGGAGCCGTCCTGAATGATGGCGCGCGCTTCGTCCGGCGGCATGGCCGGCTTGTACACGCGCTTGTTGATCAGGGCATCGAACACGTCGGCCAGCGCCATCAGCCGCGCGGGAACGGGAATTGCGTCGCCCTGGAGTCCGTCCGGATAGCCGCTGCCGTCCCATTTCTCGTGGTGGGTGAGTGCAATCTCGCGCGCCATGCACATGATGGTGGAATCGTCTCCCTCGAGCAGCTTGCCGCCGATGGCGGCATGGGTCTGCATGATTTCCCACTCGTGCGGCTCGAACTTGCCCGGCTTCAGCATGATGGCATCGGGGATGCCGATCTTGCCGAT